>JACROP010000051.1 GCA_016214385.1 Nitrospirota bacterium | reverse complement strand
GACGATGAACTCTCAGAAGACCATATACTCCCGAGCATATTTGATAAGAAAATAACATCGGCAGTAGCCCACAGTGTGGCTGAAGAGGCAAAAAGGACAGCCCTCGCAAGGAAATAGAGCCCTGAACTTTTTAAATTAACCTTAGTATTTTTAATATTGTTTGAGCAATAAATTTTGCCTGCTCTGTTTCAAGCTCAGGATAAATGGGAAGGGATAGGACTTCTCTTGCTGCGGCCTCAGAAGCGGGGAAATCGTTTTCCCTGTATCCGAGGGATTTAAATGCCTCCTGCAGATGAAGGGGCACTGGATAGTAAATAACCGAAGATATAGAGCTGGCCTTGAGGGCGTTGATTATATCTGCTCTTTTTGATGACCTGATTGTATACTGGTGATAGACGTGGGTTCTATCCGGAAACTCCAGAGGACATTCTACTGCACTATTAAGCAGAGAGGTATAAAGCACAGCTAAGTCACGCCTTTTCTGATTATACGAGTCGATCCTTTTAAGTTTTATCCTCAGGATTGCTGCCTGGATTTCATCAAGCCTGCTATTGTAACCGATAAAGCTATGGCGGTAAGGTGCATGGGTTCCATGGTTTCGCAATAATTTTACTTTCTAATATATGTCATGGTTTCTGGTAACGAGCATCCCGCCGTCTCCATAAGCACCTAAATTTTTACTGGGATAGAAACTGAAACAGCCAACATCTCCTAATGTTCCTGCCATAGCTCCTTTATACCTGGCTCCAAAGGCCTGGGCACAGTCTTCTATGACTTTAAGGTTGTATTTACTGGCTATTTCCATGACCCTGTCCATATCTGCCGGCTGACCAAAGAGGTGTACCGGGATGATGGCTTTTGTTTTTGGTGTAATTTTTCTTTCGATTTGTGAACAATCCATATTTAACGTTTTACTATCTATATCAACAAAAACTGGCGTAGCCCCGACATATGCAATTGCCTCTGCAGTGGCAATAAAAGTAAAAGGTGTTGTAATTACCTCATCCCCTTCCTTTATTCCAATTGCTCTCAGGCTTAAATGCAGGGCGTCTGTACAGGAGGCAAGGCCCACGGCATAAGGGACGCCATCCCGGTGCGGGCCCCTGAGATACTCGGCAATTTCCTTTTCTAAGGAATCTACATTGGGCCCTAAAATAAAATGCCCGCTTCCTAAAATTTTGCTTATGGCTTTTTCTATCTCAACTCTTAGCTCCCTGTACTGGGCCTTGAGATCAAGCATGGGTATTGTCATTTTCCCTGCCGTTAATGTTTTACTTCTGACTGCCCCGGCCTCGCTCCGCGAAGCGGGGCGGGCTAACTGCTCGCTGTCCACTTTACTTCCCTCGCTTCTCTCGGAAATAGCCCCGCTATTAATATTTTTTGCCATTTTTGATCACCTCTGATATTTTTAGAGCAACCGCCAGGGCTTCTTTTCCTTCGACCCCTGAGACTACCGGCGTTGACCTGTCTCTGACACACTTGATAAAGGATTTCAATTCTTCTCTAAGTGGTTCTTTTTTCTCAGGCTTTATTTTCTCTGTCTCAATCCTGTCTGCAACTTTTCTGTAGCATAAGACTTCCTGGCTCTGATAATCAAGGGAAAGATAGGTATGGCGTTGAAAGACTTTAATCTGTCTTACCTTCTCAGGGGATATACGGCTCGCAACAATCTCTGCAATACATCCATTCTCGAATTCTATCCAGGCATGGGCTGCATCTATATTTTCTGTGAGTACTCTGGCTCCTGTAGCTCTCAGGTCTGATATCTCTGAACCTACAAGGCTCAGGGTTATATCTATATCGTGTATCATCAGGTCAAGTGTTACATCTACATCTGTCCCCCTTTTAGAGAAAGGAGAGAGGCGGTGAGATTCGATGAACCTCGGGTTATCTATCATGCTGCCAATAAGGGATAGCCCTGAATTGAACCGCTCGAGATGTCCCACTTGAAGAACCAGCCCCCTCGCCTGAGCTTCACGGATAAGTTCTTCAGCCTCTTTTACAGTTGAAGTGATTGGCTTTTCGATGAGTATGTCCTTTCCGGCCATCAGGAAGTCCATTGCTATCGGGAAGTGAATTGTAGTCGGTGTAGCAATGCTCACTGCATCAACTGAGTCCATGATCTCAAGGTGATTTTCATAGGCCTTGCAGCCGTATCTTGATGCGACCTCACGGGCACTTGCGCCATTAGCGTCTACAACGCCTATAAGTTCTACATCCTTTAGCTCGGAAAATATCCGAGCATGGTGAGCCCCGAGATAACCTACGCCTATAACTCCGACTTTAATCATTTTGCATTTCCAGATTTATGCCTACTACTGCAATCCCTGCCCTGTCCGCTTCTTTTATGAATTTTTCTTTATCAATAATAATGCTATTGCCTGCCTCTAAGGCTAAGACTTTTGCATCTACTTTTTTCATGGCATGCAGTGTAGCAGGGCCGGCAGCAGGGAAGTCAAAACGCATGTCCTGCTTTGGCTTGCTTACCTTTATAATCGTTGCTCCCCCTCCGGCAAGATTTCCACCCCTGTGAATGGCTTCATCCGTGCCCTCGATGGCTTCAACAGCCATTACTGCCCTGTCCTTGATGACCACGGTCTGTCCTATATCGATTTTCCCGATTGCCTTTGCTATGTGCCAGCCGAATTCTATATCCTTCCATTCTTCTTTTGAAGGTTTTCTCTTAGTGATAGCGCCTAACGGGGTGAGCAGGTTTTTGGTGAAGGTCGTTATAGATAAAAGCCTGATGCCTTCTCTCTCGAGTTCCCTTGTTATGGCCAGGAGGATTGAGTCGTCTGAGCGGTCTTTAAGCGATAGGAGGAGTTTAACAGCCCTCCAGTCAGGGGTGAGTTTACTTTTGTATAGCAGGCCCTTGGAAACCTTACCTGCCATTACGGCTTCTTTTATTTCGAGTTTTTTGAGTTTCTCTATGATTTTTCCGAGCTTGCCTACATTGACTGAATAAAAGCTGTCAACAGATGACCTGAGGGATGGGTCGCACAGTGGCTCAAGGCCTATGGCCGCAACCCTGTAACCCATTTCCCTGGCCTCAGATGCAAGAACCCTGGGCAGCTCTCCTGTCCCTGCAATAAGACCGATGGTTTTTAACGACATATTCCTCTTCGGTTTTTCTCTATGAATTCGAGGAGGTGCTTGATCTCTTTTGAGGCCTGTATGTCGCCTCTAACCTTATCTATTGCCTCTTTAAGGGTGAGCTTGCTTCTGAATAAGATTTTGTATGCCTGTTTGAGGTCTTTGATAATCTCGTCTGAAAAGCCATGTCTTTTAAGGCCGATGAGATTTAACCCATAGAGCTTGACGCGGCTGCCTGATGCGGTCATGTACGGTGGTATGTCCTGTCCAACTCCGCTGAAACCGCCAACCATCGAATAAGCGCCTATCCTTGTAAACTGGTGCACAGCAACAAGCCCTCCAATTATAGCAAAATCCTCAACTTCCACATGCCCGGCAAGGGTAGCGGCATTGACCATTACGATAGAGTTTCCAATTTTGCAGTCATGTGCTATATGCACATAAGCCATGAGGAAGTTGTCATTGCCAATGTTTGTTACCCCATCTCCTCCCACCGATGCCCTGTGAATTGTTGTGTATTCTCTGATAATATTTCTGCTGCCTATTTTTACTTTAGTTTTTTCACCTTTATACTTAACATCCTGAGGGGGCAGGCCTATACTTGTGAATGGATATATGCTACAGCCCTCTCCTGTTTCTGTTTCCTCGATAATTACATTCGAAATGAGATGTGTATTTCTGCCTATTGTTACTCCGCTGCCGACAATACAATATGGCCCGATGCTCACGCCATCAGCAAGCTTTGCTGATGGATCTACAATAGCTGTTGGATGAATTTTCGGCTTACCCACTATAACTCCCTTTCTGAGACCATGGCTGTAAATTCAGCCTCTGATACAAGTTTATCATCTACAAGGGCTTCCCCTGAGAATTTCCATACATTGCCTCTCTGCTGGAGGACCTTTACTTCAAATCTGATCTGGTCACCTGGCACAACCGGTTTTCTGAATTTTGCCTTTTCAATGCTCATAAAGTATACGCCTTTACCTTTTACGCCTGAACGGAATGCGAGGATTCCTGCTACCTGAGCCATGGCCTCTATTATTAAGACTCCTGGCATGATAGGGTAATCAGGGAAATGGCCCTGAAAAAACGGTTCGTTTATTGTTACGTTTTTAAGGCCGACTGCTTTAACACCAGGCTCAAGCAAAAGTATCCTGTCTACAAGGAGGAAAGGAAAACGGTGAGGCATTAAGCTTTGAATTTCACGGGCATCCATCATTTTTTCACTTCTCCTTCTAAGTTTTTTACTTTTGTTTCAAGCTCTCTTATGCTTTTGATGACCTCAGGCAGCTTTGAAAATATTGCCTGTGCCTTAAGCCAGTCTTTGTGAGGAATTGCAGGAGTCCCGGAGAATGCCTGCCCATCCGGTATGTCATGCCCGATACCCGATTGAGCGCCTACCATAACGCGGTTGCCTATTTTGATGTGGTCCTTAACGCCAACCTGGCCCGCTAAGACAACCCCATTGCCCATCTCAGTGCTTCCTCCAATGCCGACCTGTGCAACTATGAGAGAGCCTTTGCCAACCCGTACATTGTGGGCTATTTGAACAAGATTGTCTATCTTTGTGCCCTTGCCGATTACAGTAAAGCCAATGGTTGCCCTGTCTATAGTAACATTGGCGCCTATCTCCACGTCATCCTCTATAATCACCCCGCCTACCTGAGGAATTTTATAATGTCTTTCTGCCACCTGAACATAACCAAAACCATCTGCTCCAATAACTGTACCGGCATGGATTATTACATTGTCTCCCACCCTCACATTTTCCCTGATAACTACATTGGGGTAAATAATACAGTTATTGCCTATCTTAACATCCTCTCCGATATAACTGCCGGGATAGATTACAGTGTTGTCACCAATGTGTGCCCTGTCAGCAATATAGGTATTTGGATAAATAGAAATAGCTGCTCCAAGGATTACATCCTTTCCAATATGAGCACCTTCGCTTACACCTATGGGTACACATGGTTTTTGATAAAAGATTTCCAGTGCCCTGGCAAATGCGTAGTAAGGGTTTTCTACAAGTAGAAATGTCCTGGGAATACCTGCAACTGCCTCTCTGGCAATAACTGCTGATGCATTGGACTCTTTTAACGCATCTATGTACCTGTTTGAGGCAAGGAAGGTTATATCCCCGTTTTTGGCTTCGCTGATAGGGGCTATATTTTTAATCTCAATATCAGGATTGCCGATAATCTTACCATTGAGGAGTTCAGCAAGTTCCTTTAATGTCATTTTAGTTTCTGAGTTTCAAGAAAGCTATTTCTTTGTCTTTTTCTCGCCAGATTTTCTTGTTTCGTTATGCTTTTTAATTACCTTGTCTGTTATGTCTATATTTTTTGAGCCATAGAGCACTACTCCTTCGGCCTTCTCGAGGATTAAGGCGTATCCTTCTTCTTCGGCAATCTTATTTATAATCTCTCTCATCTCTCTCAGGATTGAGCCTGTGAGTTCTGCTTCTTTTTTCTTTACCTCGGTCTGGGAATCCTGAAGCAATCTCTGGTAATCTCTCTGGAGGCTCTCGACCTCTTCAAGTTTTTTCTTTTTCACATCTTCCGAAAGCACAGAGGCTTGTTTTTCAAACTCCGACTTAAGCTTCTCAATCTCTTTGACCTTTTTGTCTAATGTTGTCTGTTTTGACTTAATTAAATCGTCCAGGGTATTTTTTGCCTTGAGGCCGGCCTCTGACTCATTAATGGCCTTAAAGAGGTCCACATAAGCTATCTTAGTGGCTACTTCAGCTCTGGAGACATTGGCTCCGAAAAATAGCAGCAAAACTAAACCTGACAGAATTGCAAAGCAATTTCTCTCCCAAATCTTTTTCATTTTTCCTCCTGAAATTTAACTTGATAATTTTTTGTAGTTTACCACAGGATTCTTAATTTAAAAAGCTGTGCCAAAGGTAAATTCCCACTTGCTCTGGCTTTCATCTGGCTTCCTTGATAAATTGTAACCCCATTCAACCCTTATCGGGCCCAGTGGCGATATCCATCTAATGCCAAGGCCTGTAGTTGGCCTTAAATCTTGAATCCGTATTGGCTCGTTTTTGTCGTAGGCCCTGCCTGCGTCGAAAAATGCCACACCTTTTAAGCGGAGATCCTTTACAAGAGGGAATATGAACTCAGCATTAAAAATCACCTCCTTGGTGCCCCCTATTTTTTCCCCCTCTGCACTCCTCGGCCCTCCCTCTCCAAAGCCAAGGCCTCTTACAGTATTAATCCCCCCCACATAAAATCTTTCATAAACAGGCAGCTCTTTTCCTGCGAATCCAGATGCATATCCTACTCTTCCCCTCAGGCCGAGGGTGGTGTCCCATACAAGAGGTATATACCAGCCTGAGTCAAGGAGGGCCTTTACGAAGTAATTGTCTCCGCCTATGCCTGCAAATGTTGTGTAGATTGCGTTTCTTGACCCCCTTGTCGGGTCAAGAAAATTGTCTCTAGAATCCCTTGTCAGCGAAGGGCTGAGACTGCTTGTGAGTTTTTTGCCTCTCTGGTCTTTTATAAACTGGGAGGCAGCATCTGAGACATCCAATACTTCTACCTTTTCAAGGTTATAAACGATGTCCCCCCGTATATATTCTGAGAGCTCTTTCCCGAAACCAACAGAAAAGCCTTTTGCCTTTCTGGTGTAGTCGAGGGACTTAAAGGTTTCGTTGTAAATGCCAAAGCTCGCTGTGATTGGTTTATCCATAAACCATGGGTCTCTAAGGAGGAGGTTGTAGTTTGCTCTCCTTGAGCTCAGCTCTGCCCTGAGTTTAAGTAAATAGCCTTTTCCAAAGAGGTTTGTCTGTGTAATCTCTCCCATACCTATGAATTTATCTACAGAACTATAACCGCCACCAATAGAGAGCATGCCTGTCTGCCGTTCTTTTACTTTGACGTGGACGTCAACCAGCTTTTCCTCTGCCTTTGGCTCAGGGGTTATCTCTACTGAGTCGAAATAGTTGGTATTAGTTATCCTCTCATAGCTCCTCTTCATGAGTTTGCTGTTGAAAACATCACCTTCATCAAGCCTCACCTCCCTCCTGATGACCTTATCCCTTGTTTTTGTATTTCCTGTAATTATTACCCTGCCAATCCTGAATATATCTCCCTCAGAAATTGATAGGGTTAAATTCACAAGCTTTTGGGGAGTGTCTAAATCTAACATGGGTTTTACATCGCACAGGGCATAACCTTTCTCTGAATAGAGGTCAAGTATATTGGAAATATCTTTTCTCAGGGCTTTTCTGTTGAAAACCTTTCCAGGCGCAGTCTCAATTTTCTGGAAAAGTTCAGAGCTGGCAAAAACAGTATTGCCCTTTAAATCGACTGAGCCGACCTTAAATTGTTCGCCCTCGGATACTGATATATTTATATATATGCGCTTTTTATCAGGACTTAAAGTTACTCTGGGCTCTGCAACAACAACCTGTATGTAACCTTTGCTGTGATAGAGCTCCCTGATCCTTTCGATGTCAGCCTCCATCTCCTCTTTTTTGTAAAATCCAGAGCCTGTGATAAAAGAAAACAGCCAGCGCTCTCTGGTCTCCATGGCCTTCTTTATCTCTCTTGAAGATAATGCCTTGTTCCCCTCGATCTGTATCTTTTTTATTGTGACCTTTGGCCCCTCTTCTATCTGGAAGGTAAGGGCCACGGCATCCTCGGAAATAACCCTGGTCACAGGGATTACCTTTACATGCCAGTATCCCTCCGACTGGTAAAAAGTAATAATTTTTTGAACATTGTCAGATATGAGGGGAGGGCTTGCTATGGCCCCCGCGGAGATTGTCACTTTTTCTTTAATCTTGTCAGTTTCTATTTCTTCATTTCCCTGAAAGTCTATACTTGTGATTGTGGGCTTTTCTTTCAGGATATATATTAGCTTGATGCCATCTTCAAAGGATTCTACCTCAACCCTTACATCATCAAAATAGCCAATTGCAAATAATGTTTTTATATCATTCTGTGCTCTTTCCTGAGAGAAAAATTCACCTGCCTTGCTTTTAATCCTGGCCCTTATTGTCTCTTCCTCAATCTTCTTATTTCCTTTAATTTCAATGATTTTAATCAGTGGCATGTCCTGTGTTGAAGCAATAACG
Source organism: Nitrospirota bacterium (assembly GCA_016214385.1). Lineage (NCBI taxonomy): Bacteria > Pseudomonadati > Nitrospirota > Nitrospirota bacterium. The sequence goes on along the minus strand of JACROP010000051.1, from coordinate 2,073 downwards.
GCAGAAGCTATAATTATAATAGAGACAAGGTATATTATAATAATTGCAGGAAACTGTTTTTTTATGGTGCCTTTTTCCGGCAAGTATTCTCCTCCCTGGGGAAAATTTAAGGCATAGTATAGCACCAGGCAATTAAAAAAATCCATGACTTATAGAAATAGAGATAGAAAATAGAAGCAATTAAAAATCTTGGTAGGACAGGCGTCTCGCCTGTCAAGGGTTTAACCATTTAGGACAGCCGAGACGGCTGGCCTACCGGGGTAATCGCCTCTCCTTGGCGGGTTCAAGTTTGTAACCACTGCTGTCCAAGATAGATCACCATTGCCGTCATTCCCGTGAAAACGGGAATCCAGGAGGATAGCATTACAAAACATATTGAAAAAACTGGATTCCTGCTGGAGTTTACCCCTGGATTCCCCGATTAAATCGGGGAATGACAAAAGGGGCAGGAATGACAACTTACGAAACAATAATCTATTAGTTCTCATTCTAATTCTCCATATGCTGTCCAAGAAAAGTTATTTTGGACAGATATGGTTTGTAACTTGAACCCTTTAGGTGTTACTGTATGTCGCCTTGAAAGCGTCATTCCTGCTTGTCGGGAATCGTTGAAGAAAGATTCTGGACCGATCTATTCTTTTTCCTTCTGAACATCCTCAAGTCTCTCCTTTATTGTCTTTACCTTATTCTGAAACTCTTTTGTAATGGCATCTGCCTCCTCAGGGGAGGTAATTACATGAGGCGTAACCATAACCAGCAGCTCTGTCTTCTTCACTTCATCTGTTGTTACGCCAAAGAGGTGCCCGATTATGGGGATTCTGCTCAGCAAAGGAATGCCTTCCCTCGTTTTATTCTTCTGCTCGGACATCAATCCTCCGATTATCAGTGTATGCCCGTTCTGTACAACACCAATGGTCTCTGCCTTTCGCTTTGTAAAACTGGGTGAGGTTATACCTGCGAGAGAGATGTCCACGCCCCTGCTGCTTATCTCCTGAGAAATTTTTAGTTTTACCATATTTTTCTCTGAGATATGTGGAGTAACTGTCAGAATAATACCTGTTGTTCTGTACTGAATCTGGCCTGCTGCTACAAATGAAGTAGTGCCTGTGGTTGTAGAAGTAGCAGGTTGCTGCTGAAATCCTGTTGCTATAGGAATTTCATCACCTATCTCTATCTTTGCCTCTTTGTTGTCCATTGCGAGGATATGCGGGCTTGAAAGCACATTGAGTTTTCCAAGGCTCGCAAAGGCATTCAAAATAGCTCCATATCTCCCAGGCTTTATAAGTGCAGCAAAGGCTGTGCCTGCAGAGGGAGTAGTAATAATACTTGTAACCTCACCTGTAGTAGCGCTAATCTGAGGGGCGATTGTTCCAGGCTGTGCCTCTGAGGTAAAGCCTGTCACAAGTGGATGGTGTTTGCCCTCTATAGAAGCAGTAGTTTTCAACATCCATTCAATGCCAAACTGGGTCTTGTCTGTAAGTGATACTTCTGCTATCAGGACCTCTATCAATACCTGTTTTGCAGGGATGTCCAGTTTTTTCAGCGTCTCTAAAATAGCGAGGTAGCTTCTGGGATCGGTCTTTATAATAAGGGCATTTATGTCTTCATATGGTGTGATAATTACTTCACCTGCAACCTCACCAGGCAGTGCCTCAATAGTAGCAGGTGGCGTTGCTGGTGCTGGAGATGGTGTCTTTGGGGGAGGCGCTGGGCCCAAAGGAGCTGGTGGCCTTCCTGGTGCTGGTGCAGCCTTCTTCTCTGCATACAGACTTTTTAGAATCTCTGCAAGTTTCTTTACATCAGCATTTTCTGCATAATATACAAAGGTCTTGATAGCTTCACGCTCTGTAGAAGGAATGTCCAGTGCTTCCAGTATTTTCATAAATTTCACAAGCGCAGATGGAGGCGCAGTAACTATTAATATGTTTGATGGCTCGTATACCACAAGGTCTGCCCCTCGCGGCATGAGGCTTCTCATTATACTTACAATGTTGCTCGCCTTGACATATTCAAGGGGAACTATCTGTGTTAAAAAGCTTGAGTCAACCTGCAACTTAACTTCCTTGCCTGGCT
>JACROP010000050.1 GCA_016214385.1 Nitrospirota bacterium | reverse complement strand
TTGAAATCAATTACAGCATTGTGACGAATGGATCCCTAATTACTCCAGAAATGGCGAGTTATTTTTTGAAATACGACGTGCCGATTGTCATTAGTTTAGATTCGCCGCATCGAGACGAACGGCTCCTGTCAACCGTGAAAAGTGCTTCAGAGGGAATAAGGAAAAACCTAGAGTTCTTAAAAAAGAATGGCAATAGAGTAGTTTTCAATGCCGTGTTCTCAAAAGAGACTTTTGATTTTTTCGACACTGCACTTGTCGATTTTGCTCTGGACTACAGCATTTACGAAATCGGGGTGCTGCTCGACCTCGATCCAGCATTTTATAAAAAGAAAAAAGCCTCTGACATCGTCAACAGGCTAATGGAGATATATACTTACGGTAAATCGAGAGGAGTCATTGTGACCGGGTACTGGCATATGATTTTCCAGAGAATGATCGTCCATGACCATTTCAAATACAACAGATTTAAGACGTGCTCTGCAACCGGTTGCCAGTTGAGCATAGAGCCATCCGGAGACGTATTTGCGTGCAAGGCGTCTTCGGGGTATTTTGGTCATATCTCAAAAATAGAGGATCTCTTATCATCAAACACCTATAAAGGATATGCGCTGCGAACGTTCCGCAATGCTTCGGAATGTGCTGGTTGTGAAATTGAAAGTTTTTGTTCAGGATTTTGTTTGGGACCACTCGAAAAGAAGTATAAAACAATACACGTCGTCGAAAAAAGTACATGTAAGGTTTACAAAGAAATGACGAGGAGGTTAATTCTGGATATTGAGAGAGACAGCATTGAAAACTACCGTATGAGAGGAAAATATCAATAACCGCTGAAGTCTGCGGAATGACGAATTGCGGTAAGCTGAGATTCCTTGCTTTTGTAAGTAATTCCTTGATTTTCAAGGGATTACAAGTTCTTAGAAAAGCTCTACTATTTTAACAGGAGGTGTTTTATGGCGCATGATTTTTATTGTGGAAATTGCAGTAGGTGGGTTGCAACCTGTGGATTTAGTGATAATAATCATTCTCTCCCATTTAGCTTCTCAGCAACATGCCAATGCGGGCAACGTGTATCTGGTTCTTGCGGGGGTGGAAAGTCTGTACCGATAGAAGAGAAAAAAGAAACCTTATTTCAAGTGAAATGTAAAAACTGTGAAACAGCTTTGTCGTATTTATTGAGTTCTTTGCAGGATAAGAGTCTTTCTATTGAAACGACATGTCCAAAATGTAATTCAAAAGAGGTAACAAAGGAAAAGATATAAATGGTCATACTTAAAGCTTACGAATGAAAAAAATGCACGCCATGTAAGAGAAAATTGATAGAGCAAAATTAATTGAGAAGCACTTAAAGTCCTGACGAAAATTTTATGCAGAAGGTCCTTTTAGAGCTCGGGCTCATAATCTTCGCAGGTTTCCTGTTCAAACAGGTGATGCCTGCGGAAGTGAATATTGTGTCACTGAAAAAGGCCATTAATGCATTGGTCTTTAATATATTTCTACCAGCACTATGTGTAATAGTGGTATACAGAGCAAAGATTGACACGGACACATTACTCCTTTCACCATCAGCACTCCTGACCCTCGCATTTACCTTAGCCCTTTCATTCGCTATTTACACCCTCCTCGGAAAACGCTTTAACATCAGCCCAAAGGAAAAAGGCACCTTGATCCTTGCATCCATATTTGGTAATAACCTCTATCTGGGGCTTCCTGTGATAACATGCCTTTATGGTCAGGAGGCAGGAAAGTATGTACTCTTTTATGCCTTTTTTGGGAGCACGCTTTTCCTCTGGACAGTCGGGGTTGCTGTGGCATCACATTATGGGAGAAGTGAACCATTCAGGGTCTCCAAATCTATAAAAACAATTCTAACCCTTTCACCCATCTGGGGATTAGCAGTCGGTATGATGCTGAATCTTTCAAATGCAAGTATGCCAGCCTTTTTTATCAGGCCTCTTGAGATGCTTAGTAGCCTCGTAGTTCCATTGATGACCTTTAGTATTGGCCTCAGTGTCTCAATGCCAAAGCAAAGACATACAGTAAGCATAGCCCCAGCAGTAATTATAAAGCTTCTTATAATGCCTTTTATCTCGCTGGTAGTAGCACGGTCTCTTGGACTTAATGGCGTGGCACTATCATCATGCCTCATTGAGGGGGCGATGCCAACAATGGTACTATCCCTATTGATAGCATCTCGATTTTGCCTTGATGTGGAACTTGCTGCACTAAGCATTGTTGTAACCACAGTGTCGGCATTTATAACACTCCCGCTGGTGATGCACGTAGCAGAAAAGATTATAACAACCTGGGGTGTTATCTGAATATGTCCCTTTAACCCACATAAAATTGCTATATCTCGAATCCTGCTTATTAAGCCATTATGTCTGGATATCGCTATATTTAAACTTGCAACCACATAATTTTTAGACAAAAACTCAAATTTTTTAGAAGAACGTCATAGAACACAGGCCTTGATAAGGATTAAGCTTTATTTAAGACCTTTAAACAACAAGTCGCTCAAACGGTTTTAGCAAAGATGAGCAGGAGGAAACAGCATGAAGGCGATTATTGAAATAAGCAATGGTCTATACCTTATCCGCATTAATAGAACTGAAGGGTCTCTGTGCGATGTGTATGTAGTGGAAGATATTGAATTTAAAATGCAGGATCAAAATGAAGGATGTATAAAGGTTATATCTAAGTCCTGAATGATAGTGTCGGAAAACTCGTAAATCATATAATACGTCATGCTGAACTTGGTTCAGCATCTAAAAAATCAATGTGATACGAGACCCTGAAACAATACTGAAACAAGTTCAGCACATGGTTCAGGGTGACATACATAAGATTGTCAGACACTATCTGAATATTTTTACAACAGGCGGATATGAAATGATAATTCTATGGGATGAGGATGAGAAGAGCCTTGCGCATGGTGGGCTTGCAGAGCAACAAACAGAAGATAATCAAACCGGTCTTTCGGAGCATGATCCCTTCACCCCATAGAGTCCCCCAGTTAGAAATGATTGGGAAATAATATTAGAACTTGCCGAATTATTTTTAAGCAATAGCATAATTTTGCAGAAGCAGCAAAACGTTTGTGAGGGCAAGTAGCGACTTTATTATCTGTCATTCCTGCGAAGGCAGGAATCCAGTATCTAATTACAAAGATATCTCCCCTGTTTTATGGATTTTCTCTGGATTCCCGCTTGCGCGGGAATGACGCTTACTGCAAAGAACCATTAATCTAAAGTTTTTACCCCACAAAAAATTTGCTACTTCCATTTTTACACAAAAATCCAAATTTTTTAGATAAAAATGAAAATAATGCGATTGGGAAAGCCTTAAGATTTATTTAAACAGAAATTAACGTATAACATATATCGTATAAATCGTTGCGACTCGTAACAGAGAGGGGGGTGTTTTATGAATAAGAAATGGCATATCTTTCTCACTGGAGGGCTGGCGTGTATAATGCCCAATATTATTGAATTCAGTTCAAAGGCATTAAGGGATGTTGTCCGATTTGAAATGATCACTTTAAATAGCATAATAAGCATCCTCCTTGGAGGAATTATTTTTATTGTGGTCGCCGGATTCCTTGTAACTTATATTCTCGGTGCAAAGGATATAAAGGACGCATTTTATAAGGGTGTTGCTGTGCCAACCCTCATAATATCTCTGGCCAATGGTGTGACCGCAACTGCTGTAAAAGTGCCATCTGTGCCCATTACTCATGATGGCTCTGCCATGAGCATTCCAGCAAACGCTGATAGGTCAACCTCCCCGCCGTTGGCGGGGTTCTTTATAAATGAGGCGTATGCAGATAATGATAATAAAACTGTTAATATTTCTCAGGGGACAGTTGAGTTTAATATTTCTCCTTCAAACATTAAAAATATAAAAATAACAATTATGGATACCGCAGGCAATATCATCGGAGAAGCACGTTCAGATGTTGCCCGCTTTAAAATGAATTATTTCCCCGGCAGTTACAGGTTCAGAATAGAGACAGAAGACCTTTATAGAGAGGTTGCAGTTGAGATAAACCTGAATAAGATTACTCCTGTAACTGTTGCCCTGGAGAAAAAGGGATTTACAGATCAGGTAATTCAGGGCATCAGACAACTTATGAAGAGATAGAAATTTAGTGTTATCTCTTCATAAGCCTCTCAACGCCCGGGAAGGCCGCAATGTTTGTGTGCGGTATGAAGAGTCCTGATATATATTCATCCATGAACCCACGCGACACCGAAAGCTCAAGGTATGTCATCTTCTTTGCTATTTCTTCTGCCTCCTCACGCATCTTTTTAGAAAGCAGGCATAAATATGCGCCTATAATGGATGTATTTCCGAGGAATTCAAATTTCTCCCTCGAAATGTCAGGGAGCATACCGAGGATTATCGCCTTATCAATATCGAGGAAATTGCCAAAGCCACCCGCGATGTAGACCTTCTGAACATCATCAAATGTATAGCCAACCTCTTTAAGGAGTATGGAAAGGCCTGCATAAATGGCTGCCTTTGCCCTTATTATGTTTTCTATATCCGGCTCTGTAAGGACTATGTCTTTTCCCTGAGTTGCTCCGCCACCAATTTCTGAATAAATAACAAATTCAGGGCCATCTTCGACACTTCTTATCCTTTTTGAACCGGACTCAGGCCTGAGCTTTCCCTTCTGGTCGATGATGCCGGTTAAAAACATATCAGCAATAGCATCAATCATGCCCGAGCCACAGATACCTACAGGTTTTCCGCCCCCGATAACTTTAATCTCAGGCTCAAGGGTTCGGGGATTAATCCTTACATCCTCTATGGCTCCCTCTGTAGCCCTCATGCCATGCCTTATGCCACTTCCTTCAAAGCAAGGGCCTGCCGAGCAGGCGGCTGTCACAAGCCAGTCAGAGTTTCCAAGAACTATTTCTCCATTGGTTCCAATATCCATAAACATGCAGAGCTCACTCTTTTTGTGGAGACTTGATGCAAGAACCCCTGAGACTATGTCTCCGCCCACATAGCTTGCAACACAGGGAAGGGCATATACAGGTGCATTGGGATTGACCTTTATCCCGAGGTGCCCTGCAAAGGCAAGGGGGAATATATTGGCGGTTGGAATGTATGGCTCTTCTCTTATTGGGCTGGGGTCAAGGCCAAAGAAGAGATGGGTCATAGTTGTATTGCCTGCAACAACAAGGCTGTCAATGCAGTCGGTGGTTATATGATGACTCTCCTTCAGGGGTGCGAGGAGTGTGTTTATATCTGTAATCACCGTATCCTTTAAATCCCTGAGGCCGTTATGCTCTGTTGCATGGACAATTCGTGTTATCACATCGTCGCCAAATCTTATCTGTGAATTATAGATAGAGGCAATATCTAAAAGATTTCCATTTATTAAATCAACTATATATACGACAATGGTAGTTGTCCCTATATCAATGGCAATTCCATATCTGTGTGTTCTTTTTCTGCCAGGAAAGATATTGATTACTTCTTTACAATCCTTAACATCCAAAATACACAGGGTTGTCTTCCACTTACCATCCCGCAGTGTTTTAGCAAGATTTTCAAGCAGCCTGAAGGGGATCCTTATATGTTCCATTCCACTGGAAAGAAGCCCTCTTTTAAGCCTTTCAAGGTCACTTATATTGTCATCGAGCGAAGGCGGAGGCAGTTCAAGGAAGACCCTCTTTGTAAGGGGCGATATTTCTGCGACAATGGAATGTAAAAGGGCATGGAGGTCTTTTGCCTTTCCTGTGGCAATCTTACCTTCAACAGTGAGGAGCGATTCTTTTGGTATCTCGATTAATAAATCTCCCTCTGGATAACTCTGACATGCAAGGACATAGCCTCTGCTGACTTCTTCCTTTGTAAGTTTTATTGTTGAAAGAGTTTTAAAAGGGCCTGACTTTACGTTTATTTTGCATTTGCCACAGGTGCCTTTGCCCCCGCAGGAGGCATTTAGATAGACCGCTGCTTTTTTGAGGCTTTCTAAGAGAGGTTCTTTAGGTGAGGCCGGCAGGGTCCTGCCTGAGAGTAGAGAGACCTTCATTTCATAAGTGCCCTTGCAGCCTCTATTGCAAAATAAGTGAGAATAATATCAGCACCTGCCCTTTTTATAGATGTGAGGACTTCCATCATGGCCCTCTTTTCATCAAGCCATCCAAGCCTTGCTGCAGCCTTGATCATTGAATACTCTCCGCTGACGTTGTAGGCTGCCACAGGCACATCAAATGCATCCTTCACATCAGATATTATGTCTAAATATGCGAGGGCAGGTTTTACCATTACAATATCAGCCCCCTCTTCGATATCAAGGGCAACCTCCTTAAGGGCCTCCCTCCTGTTTGGCGGGTCCATCTGATATGAGCGCCTGTCTCCAAACTTTGGCGTGGACTCAGCAGCCTCTCTGAAAGGCCCGTAAAATACAGATGCGTATTTGGCAGCATAACTCATTATAGGTATATGTTCAAAACCTTCTGAGTCGAGGGCATTTCTTATGGCAGAAACCCTGCCGTCCATCATATCTGATGGAGCAACAATATCTGCCCCGGCCTTTGCATGCGATACTGCCTCTTTTGCCAGAAGTTCAAGAGTAGGGTCATTCAGGATTGTTCCATTTTTGACAACACCACAGTGGCCATGGTCTGTATACTCACATAGGCATACATCTGTGATAACTAAAAGACCAGGCGCCCGGTCTTTCAGTGCCTTTATGGCTTTTTGCACAACACCTTTATCACTGTATGCCTCTGAGCCACGCTCATCTTTATGGTCCGGAATGCCAAATAGGAGAATAGAAGGT
>JACROP010000049.1 GCA_016214385.1 Nitrospirota bacterium | reverse complement strand
GTTCAAAAGTTCAAAGCAGACAATTTTAAACAACTTTGAACAACTTTAAAACCATTTTGTTAGACTAAGAAAAATTAAACCACAAAGGACACGAAGAACACGAAGTGAAAAAGAAAGGCATAACAAGAGATTTGTCTTGTAAAATCTTCGTGACCTTCGTGCTCTTCGTGGTAAAAATATAGTCTAACTGTGTTGAACTAAATATGTTCAATCGCCTGTGGTTAACGCATTTTTCGGGTTTATTCCTATCTTTTATTTATTGTTATACTTATCAAGGAAACTGGTGTTAAAACTGCCGTTTATAAAATCAGGATCATTCAGGACTTTCTGGTGGAAAGGTATGGTGGTTTTTATGCCATCAATGATAAATTCTCTAAGTGCCCTGCTCATCCTTGAAAGAGCCTCCTGCCTGTCTCTGGCATGGACAATAAGTTTTGCGATAAGGGAATCATAAAACGGAGGGACGACCCAGTTTGAATAAGCTGCTGAATCAACCCTGACGCCAGGGCCTCCAGGCAGAATAAACGTGGTTATTTTCCCCGGAGATGGCATAAACCTTTCAGCGTCCTCTGCATTTATCCTGCATTCTATACTGTGTCCGTAGAATTTTATATCCTGCTGTTTGTAGCCGAGCGGCTGTCCTGATGCGATTCTTATTTGTTCTTTGATAATATCAATGCCTGTAATCATCTCGGTAATCGGGTGTTCGACCTGCACCCTGGCATTAATTTCCATAAAATAACAGTTACCCTCTTTATCCACAATAAACTCGATTGTACCTGCATTTTTATATCTTATGGCTTTTGCAGCTCTTATAGCCATCTCTCCTATTTTTTTCCTGAATTTAGGGGTAGAAAAGGCAAATGGAGCTTCCTCGATGAGCTTCTGATGCCGCCTCTGTACAGAGCAGTCCCTTTCTCCAAGGTGGACCATATTGCCCTTGCTGTCAGCGAGAATTTGAACCTCGATGTGTCTTATCTCAGGTATATATTTTTCAACGTAAAGCTCACCATTTCCAAAACAGGCAAGGGCCTCACGCTGGGCCATATAATACGCCTGTTCCATGTCCTTTTCCTCGTAAACTATCCTCATTCCCTTGCCCCCACCACCTGCAGAGGCCTTGAGCACAACAGGAAACCCTATTTTTCTCGAAACCTTGAGCGCCATATCTTCGTCAATTAAGGGGCCATCGCTGCCAGGGACAACCGGAACCCCCTTCCTCTTCATTATCTGCCTTGCCTTTGCCTTATCGCCGCCAAGCCTGATGACTTCAGGGCTTGGACCAATAAATGTTATCCCTGAGGTAAGACATGCCTCGGCAAAATGAGGGTTCTCAGCCAAAAAACCATAGCCCGGATGAATAGCTTCTGAATCGGTTATTTCTGCAGCACTTATTATTGCAGGGATATTAAGATAACTCTGTGTGGAGATAGCAGGCCCGATACATATGGCTTCATCAGCCAGTCTTACATGCAGGGAGTCTTTTTCCACATCCGAGTAGACAGCAACTGTTTTTATACCGAGCTCGCGGCATGCCTGTATAATCCTGACTGCTATTTCGCCTCGATTTGCTATAAGAAGCTTTTTGAAAAAACTCATGACAGCGGCTCAATGAGGAAAAGGGGTTCTCCGTATTCCACAGGCTGGCCATTGTCAACTAAGATTTTAGCTATAATGCCGTCGATCTCGCTTTCAATCTCATTCATCAGTTTCATTGCCTCGATGAGACATAAAACCTGACCTTTTTTCACTGTATTACCCATTTCCACAAAGGGAGACCCTTCTGGTGAAGAGGCTCTGTAAAAGGTTCCGACAATAGGAGAAGTGACGGTTGTAAGTCTCTGTATCTCTTCTTCTTTTGCTTCAGCCTGGATTGGTCTTCTTGGCTGAGGGATTTCAATGGAAGATAAGAACTTTTCTCTTTTTATTCTTATCTTGGCACCATCCCTTTCAACCTGTAACTCTGTTATATCAGTATCCCGTAAAAGTTCCAGCAACTGTTTTATTTCATCAAGTTCCATTATTTCACCCTTTCTATATACTCAGACGTCCTTGTGTCAACTTTTACTATATCGCCTTCATTGAGATGTAATGGCACCTTTATAATTAACCCTGATCCCAAGATGGCTGGTTTGCTGCCACCACTGGCGGTATCGCCCCTTATCCCAGGATCGGTCTTTATAATCTTTAGCTCTACAAATATAGGTAGCTCAACGGCTATTGGAGAATCCTCGTGGTAAAGAATTTTCACTACCATATTCTCTTTAAGAAACTTTCTGCTATTGCCCAATTGCTCAGGGGTCAATATAAACTGTTCAAAATTCTCCGTATCCATAAAATAATACAGGTCACCCTGGCTATAAATATATTGCATGTTTTTTTCTTCGAGATCCGGAGTCTCAATCTTTTCATCTGCCTTGAAAGTTTCCTCAGTAATACTTGCTGACTTTAGATTCCTGATTTTTGCCCTTACAAAAGCACCTCCCCTGCCTATCTTCACATGCTGGAAATCAACCACCTCGTATGGTTCTCCCCTGAGTTTAATCTTGGTACCCCTTCTGAATTCATTTGTAGAAATCAATCAAAGCCTCCTGATCTCATACCCCTCACCCTAACCCTCTCCCACAAGGGGAGAGGGGATGTTGGAGAGATCCTCTCCAGCAAGATCATGTCTTTTTTACGATGAGAGCCTTATCTCTTCAGGTAATTTATTCAATACCTCAACACTGTCACTTTTAACCACAACCATATTCTCAATCCTTACACCACCGAGTCCGGGGATATAAATGCCTGGCTCAATGGTGAAAACCATGCCTTCCTTTAAGGACTCTTTGCTGCGCCATGATATTATTGGAGCTTCGTGAACAGACAGGCCAATTCCATGGCCTGTACCATGACCGAAATATCTGCCATACCCTGCCCTTTTTATAAAATTTCTCGCAATGGCATCGATACTCCTGGCAGCAACCCCTGGCCTTATGGCTTTAATTGCCATTTTCTGAGATTCAAGAACTGTAGAGAAAATCTGAAGCCTTTCGGTACGAATCTTTGATTTTTTGCGACCCCTGCCGTCTAAAAGAATGGTCCTGCTCATATCAGAAAAATATCCATTAGATTCGCCTCCCCAATCGAAAAGCACAATATCTCCTTTTCTCAAAACTCTGCCTGAAGGTCTGGCATGGGGCAGGGAGGATCTCGGTCCAGAGGCTACTATAACCTCAAAGGGAAGTGTTTTGCAACCTTCTTCTTTAAGCAAGCACTCGAGCCTTATGGAAAGTTCCTGCTCCTTTACGCCTGGTCTTATGTAAGGGACAACCCTCATGAAGGCCTTCTCTGCCCTCCTGACTGCTGTTTTTATGGATGCAATCTCATGCTGTGATTTTATTGCCCTCATATCCTCAATTAAATTCGTATAGCCCTTAAACTTTATCCCTTTTTTCGAAAGTTTTCTATAAGTTTCAAAACTAACTGCGCCGGCTTCAAAACCAAGTTTTTTTATCTTAAGGGCATTCACAATCTCATTTATCGTCTGTAATTTGTCCTTTTCAATCTTTATTGAAAAACCCTTAACCTCTTCTTTGGCCTGCTCTTTATACCTGAAATCAGTAACAAACACTGATTTTCTTGCATTCACAATTAGGAAACCTGATGAACCGGTAAAACCAGTTATATATCTAAGATTCTTTATATCTGTAACAAGAAATCCGTCAATCCCTGCCACAGTAAGAATCTGTTCAAGTATGGCATTTTTTTGCATTCGCAATGTATGCGGCGGCCCTTAATCCAAGCAAATAGCTTTCCGGTCCAAATCCCGAGATCTGCCCTGCTGCAACCGGAGCTATCAGGGATTTTTGTCTGAATTCTTCCCGACTATGAATATTGGATAGATGGACCTCCACTGCAGGCACACCGACGGCTAATAGGGCATCCCTTATTGCAATACTCGTATGTGTGTATGCCGCAGGGTTTATTACTATTGCATCGTATTCTTTTGCATTCTGGATTATTTCTACTATTTCACCCTCATGATTAGACTGGCGAATTGTTAGCTCTATTGCAAGTTCTTTTGCCAGTGCCATAAGGGAGGCATCAATTTCTTTCAGGGTAAGAGTGCCATAAATATCCTTCTCCCTGAAACCGAGTAGATTTAGGTTGGGGCCATGAATTATCAGGATATTTATCATTGCTGGTCGGGTTAGAGTTCTTTTTCCAGTTCTGGGATACAGCTTTTTAAAACAAATCTGGCTTTGCCATAGTTCCCATCTGGCTTAATGACAAGGACAGCAAAATAATCTAAATTGATACGCCTGAGGATAATGCCACATGTATCAGAGATAATAGAGAACTCTTTTGCATCACCAAGGCCCAGTGTCTCAGAAGCTCGATTAATGTCTTTTATAAAAACCGATGCCTCAGCCCCAAGGCCTGCAAGGTCTATAAGTTTTTCTGTAGAATACTCTTCCACAGTGATCCCGTCTGCACCTAATATCATTGCAGCACTCGCACCATCGACTCTTTCAACTGCCTCTTTAAGGATTTTCTCGAAACTCATCTCCTCTCCGTTTTATCCTGTTTAAAAAATCTGTAAGCCTGCTAACAGATGTATCTTCCTTATATCCTGCAAGATTAATAAGCATCTTTAGTTCCTCACGCCGCTGGATTATCTTGCTGTTCTGAGGATCTGCCGATAAAAGTTCACGATAAATTCCCATTGCTCTATCATAAAGGCCCTGAGAGATAAATATATCTGCCATTGTTTCGGTTGATATAGATACCTCAGGTTTTTTTCCTTCTTCAGATGCAATGGTTTCCCCGGACTTCAAACGTAAGGCTTCTTTAAATTCTCTTAGCTCTTCGCTTTCTGGCTCCTCATTAACAGGTGTAAGCTTTTCTGGTACCTCTATTCCAAGCTCAGAACCACTTACCTCCTCATAAATTTCATACACTGCCCCCTCTTTCTCCTCGGCTGATTCTTCAGATGGCACCGCATGGGTCTCCTCCCCGGAGACCTCAGAGAGTACAGGTTCTACTGCTTTTTCAGCTTTTTCTTCCCCCACTTCTTCTTTCAAACCTTCAAGCAGTGTTTTAACCTCCTCATCGCCGGGATTCAGGTCGAGGATAATCTTACACTCATTTTGAGCTTTCTGTCTTTCTCCAAGGCTATGATATATCTCAGCAAGCCTTTTATGGGCAAAAAGGTTGTCAGGTACAGCCTTCACCACTTTTTCAAATTCTTCCATGGCTTCCTGTGTCATTCCTTTATGGATATATATCTTACCGAGGGCCACCCTGGCACTCATATAACTTGGATGGCGCTCAAGGCCAGATAGAAGTACTTTAATAGCCTCATCAACCATATCGGCTTTTTTATATTCTTCTGCAAGCGGGACAAACAGAGTTGAATTTGGATCCCTCTCAACTTTTTCTTTTAATTTTTCTATGTCTTCTTGCGCCATTGTGTAAAGAATTTTATCAGAAAATAATGAAAAGTCAAGCTTTGAGTTGAATAATCCTATCAAAAATAATGCCTGCAACCTCCCCCTTTGTCATTATGGGATAGTTTACCACACTTCCCTTTTTATCTATAATGGTAACAATATTGGTATCAGAATCAAAGCCAGCTCCCTTCTCAGTGCTTTTTAAAGACAGGCTTAAAGTGTCTCTTTTTTTTATTTTAGTATTGCTTTCAGTAGCTAAACAAAAATCTGATACTGCTGCTGCCATTATAACAATATCAGACACTTTGAAATGCCTGATGACTGCATCCCTCATATCTTCTGCCCTCTCAACAAAAGTAAACAGCGCATCCCGCGGTGGTATTAAAGAGGTAGGGCCGCTTATAAGAATCACCTTTGCCCCTCTCCTGAGAGCAACCCGGGCAAGGGCAAAACCCATCTTCCCTGATGACCTGTTAGAGATGAACCTTATTGGGTCTATGGGTTCACGTGTAGGCCCTGCTGTAACCAATACTGTCTGTCCTGACAGATCCTTTGTTGAAAGAGCAGATACCATGGCCTCAACAATGCCAGTCACCTCAGACATCCTCCCGATCTTTTCATCTCCACAGGCCAGACTCCCGATTTCAGGGCCAACAAAATTTACACCCCGGGCATTTAATGCCTTAATGTTTTTTTCTACAATTGGATTTTCGTACATCCTCCAGTTCATAGCCGGAGCTATAACAGCAGGTCCTTTATAGGCAAGCCATATGGTGCTCAGCATATCATCGGCGATTCCACAGGAAATCTTGTTAATTATGTTTGCAGTTGCAGGCGCTATAACAAAAATCGATGATTTTTCCGGGAGAGAAATATGACTGAGTGGGTCTGTAAAAATATCCGTGTAAACACGACCTCCAGAGGCGACCTCAAAGACCGCCGGGGAAATAAAACGGCAGGCTGCTTTTGTCATGACAACAGTGACCTCAGCACCCTCCTTTTTAAGTCTTCTTACAAGATCAACCGACTTGTAAGCAGCGATACTGCCGGTTACCCCTAATAGAACGTTTTTCCCTTTAAGCACTGTCTTCCGCAGAACCTTTTTCTCCAAATATATCTTCTATTGCCTTTTTAGTCTCTCGCTCTTCCTTTTCATGGAGATATACCTTTAATTCCTTCTCGAGTTCTGTTAACTCTTCTGGCATAGCTTCTCTCTTTTTAGCCTCTTCGGCCATCCGCTCAAAACTCAGACGTTTATATTCTTCTTTCGCTTTCCTGGCCGCTTCTCCTGTAATAAAACTGACAGAGCCTGAAAGCACCTCCTCTAAGGCAATGGTAGCCATTTTCTTTGCCTTGGTCTGAACTTTCGGCTGTGAACCCTGAGACAAATCCCGCGCCCTCTGCGAGGCGGCGACCACAAGCCTGTAGCGGCCCTCGATTTTTTCTCTTTCAAATTCAATGGGTAGTGAAACTATATCCATTTTTTACCTCCTGTAAAAGTTTTCTTCGATCCATGCTGGATCTATATTTTTAGTCTCTATCCTTTTTGCTATCACTATGCTTTTTAATTTATCGAGGGCATTATCAAACTCATCATTTATAACTATGAAATCATATTCAGGGTATCTTGTAATCTCTTCTTTTGCCCTTTCAAGACGCCTTTTTATCTCTAAATCTGAATCTGACATGCGTTTCTTTAATCTTTCTTCCAACACAGATATTGAAGGAGGCAAGATAAAAATATAAATCCCATCATTGAACTTGCGTCTTATCTGCGCAGCACCTTGCGTATCAATATCTAATATAACATCGCACCCGTCTTTTCTCATTTTTTCTAAATCAGCTATAGCAGTTCCGTAGAGGTTCCCGTGGACAACTGCCCACTCAGCAAACTCACCCCTTTCAACCATTTTTTTAAACTGGCGCTCGCTTATAAAATTATAGTGGGCACCATTTGTTTCACCTGGCCTTGCGGCCCTCGTGGTGTATGAAACTGAATGTTTAAGGTTGGGGACGATCCGGCTTAGCTCCTGACAGAGAGTTGTTTTACCGGCGCCTGAAGGTGCCGAAATAATAAATAACTTTCCTTTAGTTTCCTTTTGCACCCTCTCTACCCTCAAGGGAAAATCTCTGTGTAATTGTTTCAGCCTGGAGAGCGGAAAGTATCACATGGTCACTGTCTGTAATTATTATAGCCCTCGTCCTCCGCCCCTCTGTCGCATCAATAAGTTTTCCTCTCTCTCTGGCCTCTTCACGCATTCTTTTTATTGGAGCCGACCCTGGTGTAACAATTGCTATAACCCTCACTGATGAGACTACATTGCCAAAACCAATATTTACAAGCCTTAGGCCCAAATCATTTTTTCTCATCGTATCCCCTTTTTAAGATCGGGAAATTAAGGAGTGGGAGGTTATTGCAAATTCTGAACCTGCTCACGTATTTTTTCAAGTTCACTCTTTATCTCCACAACCGCTACCGAAATATCCGAAGAACAAGCCTTTGACCCTGTTGTATTTACTTCACGGTTTATTTCCTGTAGGAAAAAGTCTATTTTTTTCCCCACAAAACCGCCTTCTTTAATGGTATGCTCTATCTGACGGATGTGAACCTTTATCCTCACAAGTTCCTCTGTTATGTCTGATTTATCAACTAACAGGGCCACCTCCTGAATTAAACGTGAATCGTCAATAGCCGTGTCGCCAAGAAATTCTTTCAATCTTTGCATCAAAAGGGTTCTGGTATTTGCAATAGAGTCGGCCCTTTTATCTTCAATCTGTTTTAGATATTCTTTAATAAGCTGGACCCTTTTAACTATTTCTTCTGCAAGACTCTCGCCCTCTTCAACCCTCAATTTTTCGAGTTCATTTAATGCCTCATTGAATGCCCCTGTCAAGTCGGTGGGATCATATGTTGGCTCTTCAACAGTAAAAATGTCCTTTTGCGATGTCAGGACTTCAATACCAATATCTCCCGGTATGGACAGCTCGGCCCTCAAAGAGTTAATCGCGTTATAAAGTTCTTTTGCAAGGGGTCTATTAATTTTTATCTTAACCCCATCTTCACCTGTTTTTGATACCAGCACCTCGAATCGCCCCCTTGAGAATCTCTCTCTTATCAGTCTCCTTAATTCAGTTTCATAAAAGTACAGGGACTGGGGCATCTTCATTTGAATATCCAGATACCTATAATTTGAAGCCCTTACCTCCACCCCGAAGCAACCGCGATTACCTCTGCCATAACCGGTCATTGACTGAATCATGATTAAACTTAAATATAAGATAATTCATGAAAAGAAGTCAATCATACAAATATTCCCAAATTCCGATTTAGAAAAACCAGATACAGGTAGGACTCCGAAAGTTTTCGGAGTCCTAAAAGGTTAAAAAACAATGACCGCCGAGACTACTAAGTTTCGGTACTTTTGAGAATCTCTATATCGAAATTTGGGATATTGTATGTCAAGCCAATTTAGAAATGTCCGGTTTTATGTTATTGCCTCAATGCAGGTGTCATTCCCGCTTGTCGGGAATCTTTCTTTACGATTCCGGACAAGTCGGAAGGATGCTGGACAAGCCAGAGGGATGCCTGAGATTGGGAGTCAGGGCAGTTAATTAACAAGAGCCTCTACTTCACTCTCAACAAAAACAGGGGTATCGCCTTCAAGAATGACTTTTATCTTCTTTTCATCCTTGAAACGCCCCTTGAGGATCTCCTCGGATAAAGGGTCCTCTATATTTCTCTGTACAGCACTCCTCAGAGGTCTTGCACCATAAGCAGGTTGATAACTGGTCTGGATAAGCCACTCTTTTACATCAGGGCTTACCTCTATTGCTAAGTCGCGGTCAAGGAGTTGTTTGTTGACCTCAATTATAAGCAGGTCTATTATCTTTATCAGGTGTTCCTTCTCAAGCTGATGGAATACTATTATTTCATCTACCCTGTTAATAAACTCGGGGTTGAATGTCTTTTTTAGCTCTGAAAGAACACTGTCCTTAATCTTTTTATAGGTATCTTCAGGTACCACCTTCTGGAAACCTAATGGCGTGGCTTTCTCAATAATCCTGGCGCCGAGATTGGAGGTCATTATTATAACAGTGTTTCTAAAATCTACCTTCCTGCCGAAACTATCTGTAAGCACCCCTTCATCAAGTACCTGGAGCAAAACATTAAAGACATCAGGGTGAGCCTTCTCGATTTCATCAAAGAGCACAACAGAATAAGGTCTTCTTCTGACCTTTTCTGTAAGCTGCCCTCCCTCTTCATAACCAACATACCCAGGAGGTGCACCTGTAAGGCGTGATACATTAAACCTCTCCATGTATTCAGACATATCAATCTTTATCAGAGCACTTTCATCGTTGAAAAGAAACTCGGCGAGGGCCTTGGCAAGTTCGGTCTTACCGACACCTGTTGGGCCGAGGAAAAAGAAAGAACCTATTGGCCGCTTCCTGGCTTTTAATCCCGCCCTTGACCTTCTAATTGCACGTGAGATTGCCTTCACAGCTTCTTCCTGCGCAATTATCCTTTTATGCAACTCATCTTCCATACGCAGGAGTTTTTCAGATTCTTTTTCTTCAAGCTTAGAAAGTGGAATGCCTGTAATTTTTGAAACAGTATATGATATATCCTCTTCTCTAACAAGGGGTATTTCTTTTTGCTGATTCTCTCTCCATCTCCTGTAAAGCTCCTCATATAATCTTTTCACACGCTCTTCTTCATTCTTTATAGAGGCGCTTTTATCAAAATCATGGAGTTTCACATAGAGATTCTTCTCCCTGTTCAATCTCTTTAAATCCCTCTCTAAATCTTTTAATTCCGGAGGCGTTGTAAACCTCTTGAGCTTAATTCTCGCCCCTGTCTCATCTATGATATCAATAGCCTTATCAGGTAAAAATCTCTCTGTTATATATCTGTCAGAAAGGTTCACGGCAAATGCAATTGCCCCATCGCCTACCTTTACCCTGTGGTGGGCCTCATATTTACTCCTTAGCCCCTTTAGTATTTTTATGGTCTCATCTACTGATGGAGGTTGTAGGTATATAGGTTGGAAGCGGCGTTCCAGAGCGCCATCTTTTTCTATATATTTCCTGTATTCATCAGGTGTCGTAGCACCAATGCATTGGATTTCGCCCCTTGAAAGGGCAGGCTTCAACATGCTTGAAGCATCAATCGAGCCCTCGGCAGCTCCTGCTCCAACCAGGGTATGCATCTCATCTACAAATAGAATCACATTATCAGACTGGACTATCTCTCTCATTACGATTTTCAATCTCTCTTCAAACTGTCCCCGGTATTTCGTGCCTGCTATAAGAGCCCCTAAGTCAAGGGCAACAATTCTTTTATTCTGGAGATTCTCTGGAACGTCTTCTGCCACGATTCTCTGAGCAAGGCCCTCCACAATAGCTGTTTTTCCAACTCCGGATTCTCCAATAATAGCCGGATTGTTTTTTATCCTGCGGCATAGGATCTGTAAAACCCTTTCTATCTCATTCTCGCGGCCTATAACAGGGTCGAGCTTATTTTCTCTCGCGAGTTGAGTTAAATCTCTGCCAAATTCATCCAGGGCCGGGGTATGGCTTCTCTTTTCTTTTCCTACTGGCTGCCCCCTGAGAGCCAGATTTATAGCGAGCTGCCTGGCACCTAAAAGATTTGCCCCAAGGCTGCGTAAAATTTTCCCTGCAATACCTTCCTCCTCTCTTATAAGTCCGAGGAGCAGGTGCTCACTTCCTATGTAGCTATGGCCTAAAAGCCGAGCCTCTTCAACTGCTAATTCCAGAACCTTTTTCGCCCTCGGAGTAAATGGTATATCGCCAAAGGTAAGGATATTTGTGCCTGACGGCAGGTTTCTTTCTACCTCAATCTTAATTTCATCTATTGACAGCCCAATCTTTTTAAGTATTATAACTGGCAGGCTGTCTTCTTCCCTCAGGACAGCCAGAAGAAGATGCTCTGTACCGAGGTAATCGTTCTGGCGTTTTTCAGCTTCTTCTCTGGCATAAATAATAACCTTTCTACCTCTTTCTGTAAATTTCTCAAACATAAATTCTAATCCTTTCGCCTCTGCAAATCTTCACTCCATACAAAACTTCAACTCCCTAAGAAAATAATATCCTTTTCTATTTGTATTGTCAACCTGGTCTTTTAATCCCCTTTTTGTCGTCAAATAGCACCTTGAGTTCTTCCATGAATTCTTTTATATCCTTGAACTGCCTATAGACCGAAGCAAATCTGACATAAGCAACATCGTCAATCTCCCTCAGGCCTGCCATTATCTGTCCTCCTATCCATGAACTTGGCACCTCTTTTTCGCCGGATTCCTGAAGTCTCTTTTCAATCCTGTCAACAAGTGATTCTCTTGCTTCAACACTAATAGGCCTTTTTTCACATGCTTTTTCAAGGCCGTGGAGGATTTTCTGGCGGTCAAAGGGCTCTCTCCTTCCATCTTTTTTAACAACAACAGGCAGGATTTCTTCTATCCTCTCATAACTCGTGGAGCGACCCTCGCACTTCAAGCACTCACGCCTCCTCCTGATAACATCCCCATCTTTGCTTAAACGCGAGTCAATAACTTTATCTTCTATATGTCCACAAAAAGGGCACTTCATAGCTGTGCGGCGTTAAGTATCTCGCTGTATACCGGGAACTCCTGGCATAATACCCTGACTCTTTCCCTAACCTGCCTTATTACTGTCTCGTCCTGAAAGTTATCTATTACATCAGAAATGAGCTTGGCTATCATTGCCATCTCTGACTCTTTCATGCCACGGCTGGTGACTATCGGAGTGCCTATCCTTATGCCACTGGTTATTGTGGCCGGTTTATCATCATAAGGGATTGAGTTTTTATTCACAGTAATTCCCGCCCTGTCAAGGGCCGTTTCAGCGTCTTTTCCTGTGATTGCCTTATTTGTAAGGTCTATAAGTATCAGGTGAGTATCTGTGCCACCTGATATAATTCTGAAATCTCTCGCCATAAGTTCTTCGGCTATTTTTTTTGCATTCCTGACAACCTGAGCCTGATACTCCCTGAAATCTTCAGACTGGGCTTCTTTTAAAGCCACTGCCTTTGCGGCAATCACATGAACAAGAGGTCCTCCCTGTATCCCCGGGAAAACCATTTTATCTATCGCCTTTGCATATTCTGCTTTGCACATTATCATACCGCCTCTCGGTCCTTTGAGTGTCTTATGAGTCGTGGTAGTTACAAAGTCAGCATAAGGAACAGGTGATGGATGAAGCCCTGTAGCAATAAGACCGGCAATATGGGCTATATCAGCCAGGAGGTACGCATCCACTTCTTTTGCTATTTCTGAAAAAGCCTTGAAATCAAGTGTACGCGAATAGGCGCTTGCACCAACAAGAACCATTTTGGGTCTGTGTTCTTTTGTAAGGCGCCTTACCTCATCATAATCAATAAGGCCTGAGACTTTATCAACCCCATAAAAATAAGTCTTATAAAAAAGACCTGAAAAGTTTATGGATGCTCCGTGAGAAAGGTGACCACCGTGGCTAAGGCTCATGCCGAGTATTGTGTCTCCTGGCTTGAGGAATGCAAAATACACCGCCATATTGGCCTGAGTCCCTGAATGGGGCTGAACATTCACATGCTCTGCGCCAAAAAGCTCTTTGGCCCTTTTTATAGCCAGGGACTCGACTATATCAGCATATTCGCAGCCACCATAATAACGCCTTCCAGGATAACCTTCAGCATACTTATTGGTGAAGATTGAACCCTGGGCCTCAAGAACAGCCCTGCTTGCATAATTCTCAGAGGCTATAAGGACAATTTTATTTTTTTCACGCTCAATCTCATTTATAACTGCTTCATAAATTTCAGGGTCAGTGCTTTTCAGTTCTCTAAGGTTCATCGAGTTGCCCTGCTACCGAAATCTTTTAGCCTCGCCTCTATTGCTTTAATCTTATTAAGCCTTGCCTGATGCCTGCCACCCTCGAAAGGCGTGGTAAACCATGTTTTTACTATTTCTTTTGCAAGGTCCTTTCCTATTATCCTGCCCGCAAGGATCAGGAGATTGGCATCGTTATGAAGCCTGCTCATCTTTGCAGAAAAAAGGTCATTGCACAGAGAAGCCCTTATGCCAGGGAATTTATTCGCAACAATAGACATTCCAATCCCTGTGCCGCAAATCAAAATTCCTCTTTCAAAATCTCCTCGGGCCACAGCCTCTGAGACACGCTCTCCAAAGTCAGGGTAATCCACAGACTCTCTTCCATCAGTCCCAAAATCTTTCCATTCGATACCGAGCTCCTCAAGCACAGAAAGTATCTCTACTTTTAAATCAACTCCAGCGTGGTCACAGCCTATTGCAATTTTCATCCTGACCTCATCAGACTCGTCTGTCGGTACGACAGTCGCAACGACTGATTCGCCGAGGCGAAAGAGTAAGTTGAATTATATTATCAGCCTGATATGTGTAAGTCAAGGCATTGAATAGATAAATTCTGTTATAATTCACTATGCCATTTGTTGCTCTTACCGGTAATTTTGGAATGGGGAAAAGCACTGTTCTAAGGCTCTTTAAAACCCTGGGGGCTTATACAATCGATGCTGACGAACTTGTCCGTGATATTTTTAAAAAGCCTGAAACGATAAACAGAATCGTAAAGAGGTTATAACAAAAAAATATGTTGTAGATAAAAAGCGCCTGGCCTCCATGATTTTTAATGACCCTGAGAAACGAAAAACACTTGAAAGGATAATTCATCCAGAGGTATTGAAAACTGCAAGGGATATTAAATCAACGATATTACTCAAGGATCCTCACGCAATTATCTTATTTGAAATACCTTTATTGTTTGAGGCCGGCTATGAAAAGATTTTTGACAGGATTATTGTTGTCCATTGCAATAAAAAAACAGCGATTACCCGCCTTATAAGAAAAGGCTTCCCAAAAGAAGAGGCCATTAAAAGGATGCAGGCCCAGATACCAATATCCAGAAAAAAAGCCTCTGCAGATTTCCTGATAAACAACAATTCAACTATTGAAAAGACAAAGACTCAGGTGAGACGTATTTTCAATTTATTACAATAAGTTATAGCAAATATCTAATATTTTGCTTTAAGTGTTAACCGGTCTTCTAACCCTGCTTCAAAAAAGCCCCTGGCTCTCAACAGGCAGCTATCGCATCTCATGCAGGGAACATAGTTCAGTAACGAGTGACGAGTGACGAGTGACAAGTCTTTCTCAAAGGTTTCTGCATCTTGTAACTTGTTACTTGTTACTTGTAACTTGTCACTTAACTGGGGGTCGTAGCAACTCCAGGTTAAACTGAAATCGACCCCCAATTCAAACCCTTTTTTTATAATTTCGGCCTTTGTAAAACTGACTAAGGGTGCGTTTATCTTAAATCTGACCATTCCTTCAACAGATGCCTTTGTGGCAAGGTTGGCCATGGCCTCAAAAGCCCTCAAAAACTCAGGTCTACAATCAGGGTAGCCACTGTAGTCTACAGCATTGGCTCCAATGAAAATGTCTTCGGCACCAAGGGTCTCGGCCCATGCAAGGGCAAAGGATAGAAAGATGGTATTGCGGGCAGGAACGTAAGTAACTGGAATTAGTGACAAGTGACAAGTGACGAGTGACGAGTCTTTCTTGTCATTTGTATCCTTTAACTCGTAACTCGTTACTCGTAACTCGTTACTGCATTTTGGTACTTCTATCTCCGACGTTAGTGCCGAGCCTCCAATCTCTCTGAGGTCAAATTTTATAATGAGATGCTTTTTAGCACTTAGACTTGATGCAACCATCTTTGCAGATTCAAGCTCTCGCCTGTGCCTCTGCCCATAATCAAAGCTTATTGCATATAATTCAAATCCCTCATTTTTTGCCAGAGCCATGGTAGTTGCGGAGTCAATGCCACCGCTGAGAAGAATTACAGCTCGTTTTACCATCTCGTTAAATCCTAATTTCTAAAATCATTAAATCTTAAGAGGTTCTTTCTCATTTCAAGTGGGTAAATCTGTTTCTTTTATCCCCTCTCCCACAAGGGGAGAGGGAAAATTCTACACACTCAATATGAGAAAGAGCATCTTAAAACACATCATCCTTTGTCCCTTCGATTCCATCAGGACCAACGCTATAAAGCTTAAAACCATCTTCAGTAATTTTATAAACATATGGCCTCCCCCACGGATCTTTCTCCTTTGTTATAAGTTCTAAGCTCTGAGGGAATTGCCCTGCGTTGAAATAATGCAAGTCAACTGCCGCTTTCAGCCTTTCTATTCTCATCGCAACATCTGAATTTTTAAATGCCTTTAATGCATCAACCCCGCCTCTGAGCATAAAGATGAAGACGAACAGAGAAACAATAAAGACTGCTAAGTAAAAAGGAAGCAATGACAGCTTTTCAGGCTTTGCCTTTTCTGTTATTACAGGCTCTATTGCTATAGCCTCTATCAGCCCTTTTTCCTCCAGAGAAACCAGGGCCTTTGAGGTCTCAAAATCATCAAGTTCGCTTACATCGATTAATGTGCTTACATCGCTCTCACCATCAATAAGACCGAGGACTTTCTTCTCATCAGCATTTATTTGCCCAGGCAAGGGGTCACTTACTTTTTTAAACACGGTGTTTAAATCGAGTTTGCCCTCAATAAGAGACCATTCATCAACAATCCTCAATCCCTCCATAAGAACTTGTTGCGTATCCAGGGAAACTGGCAGTTCCTCCTCCACAGGAATCCCTTGAGTAACAAACTCGTAGCTGCCATATCTCCACGCAAAGAGTTGTAGTACGGTTTCAATGATCTGGCCGTGGAGGACTTCTATGAGCGCCTCTCTGGAAATCAATCCCTTTTCGAGCAAAATATGACCTAATTTGCCTCCCTCTTTCTCCTGCAAACCAATTATCGAATCTAAATCACTCTGAGTTATATAACCCTTCTTTACAAGAACCTTACCGAGCCTGTTGGTTTCGAGTCTTTTTCTTGACTCGGCCCCTGTAATGTTTCCATTGACAAAAAGAAGTTTGACCTTATCAGCCCTTCCTTCAAGACTGAGGATTCCGGTCTTTTTCTGAAAATATACAAGCTGGAGGATATCTGCCAATCCGAATTCCTGTAATGACCCTTCTAAAGCCATCTCCTCCCCCTGAAAACTCTTATAATAGTAAAGCCGTAAATGAGAATTAGACCTGTTACAGATATAAGGCTGAAAGGAAAGACAATCATACTCATAGACAAAGGCAAAGACACATGGTTCCATAAAATAACAAGGCTCCCAAAAAATATTGAGAGCAGAAGGATTACAAATCCCGACAATGATTTTCCATAATATATATGCCCCCCGCCAGGCAGAAAAATAGTCAATAGCTTCATTTTCAAGCTTCTGTTGTTTTTGAAGCCTTGAATTTCGAGGAGCTTTCTAACTCTTTCTTTTGGCTCCATCTCATTCATTTTCACAAGCGTTTTGTAACACCGAACACATACGTCATCTCTGGAAAGCTTTCTCTCACATTTTGTACAGTAAACACTACCGCATCTCCTGCACTGGTAAGCCCTGTGTCCTGAAAATTCACTGTAGGTATACAGCGATATAAACAACAGGGGGATAAAGACCAATAATAAGTACTGCTTAAAAAAAGAAAATAACCTGTCAAAAGGCGTGCCATGTCCTGAGAATAAATCAAAAGTTAAATACCACAATTCTTTATCAGTGAGGTTTTCATCTATAACAAAACGATTTATTGACGGTCCGCTGATGGTTGTAAAATATGCCGTTTTTTCGGGATCGAGTTTTAATGCCTCCTGATAATATTTCTCTCCTTCTTCAAATCTAAATGTCTCTCTATACACCTGACTCAGATTATAGTAAGTCGTGGCCATCTCCGCAAGGCGGAGGGCTTTATTATAATTGCTAATTCCATTATCGTATTCCTTCAGGGCGACATAGCAATTTGCCAGATTATTATAAACCCTGGCATCTGGCTTCTGTCCCAGAAGCCTTTTGTAAACATTTATCGCCTCTTCATACCGGCCTTTTCTTTTGAGGTCTATAGCATAAGCAAAACCCAGCTCCCAGCGTTTACTATTCTTAATACCCTCAAGGGTTTCAGATGTATTAACACCTTCTTTAATCTTAACAATGCGCATAATGGGTGAATGGTTTAGAGCTCCAAAAAAGGAAGAAAGAAATGGCATGGATAAAACAATTACCATTAGAAGGGGTAAAATAAAGTAAAAAATTCTTTTTTCATTTTTCCTGAAAAAAACCCAGAAAGGTAATAATAAAGCCAGCACCCCAAAGATTGGCCCCAGAAAGACCAAAAAAATTGGAGGTACGAGCAATAATATCTTTTTCTTGTTTTCGGTTACATCGTGAATAAACATGGGGAGTTTTGAGGCCGCGAGAATGGCTATACAGATAGCCGTTGATAAGTAAATTGAGAGGACAAGGGCCAAAGATAAAATTCCTGCTGTTAAAAAAGACCACCAGAAATTATTGCCAAATGCTTTTGCAGCCTGGATTAAATACCCTGATGCAGCATAAATCCCCTCTATTGAGGGGGATAGGTTGGCCTTAGCCAGGTATAAATATGTCTGTGGCAAATCCGGGGAAAGGTTTTTTGCAGCATTAAAAAGTGCAATTGCATCTCCTTTCCTTCCTTCTTTCAGCGCCCTCTGCCCCATTTCTATCATGGCCATTGATTGAGGCTGGAGGTTTCTCAGGCCTTTTTCAAACTTATATTCCATTAAAGAGTGCTCTTCTGCGATGGATGGAGCACTTCCCTGAAGTGCCTCCAGGGAGGAGCTTTTTACTCCCTTTGTATCTTCAGCCCCGGCAACTCCTGTTAACAAAAGCATATTCAAGGCCATAAGCAGTATATACTTCAGCATGTTATTCAACCGTCATCCTCTCCCCTATCTTTGACTCTGTCCCGACAAGAAGTCTCTTTATATTAGACTTATGTTTTATCAATATCAAGAGCGCAATTATAACAGCAGCAACAACCTTTACTTTAGAGGCATCAAAGAGAAGAAAACTTAATGGCAGAATGCTATAGGCCACTATAGCAGCGAGGGAGGAGTATTTTGTAGAAAAAGCTACAGCAAGCCAGATTCCAAGAGTTATAAAAGCCACTATCGGGCTATAAACAAAAAGGACTCCAAGGCCTGTAGCAACACCTTTCCCCCCTTTAAAAGAGAGCAGGATCGAAAAATTATGTCCTAAAATAGCTGCAATTCCGGCAATACCCTCCCACATTTCGCCACCCAGAAAATATCTGCAAATCAAAACAGCAAATGCGCCTTTGAGGGAATCTCCAAGGAGGGTAACGACAGCAGCCCCCTTGCCGACTGCCCTTAGAACATTTGTAGCACCTATGTTTCCACTACCGACCTTCCTCAAGTCTATACCCTTCAGCCGCGCTACAACGACACCTGAAGGAATACAACCAATCATGTAGGCAACCAGTATTATAAGAAAGACCTCGTAATTCAATTCAGCATTCCCCCAATTCTATATCTTTCAATACATAGGGAATTATAATTTTTATTTTTTCTCCGTGCCCTCTGTGTTCTCTGTGGTTAATTAAGTTTTTGTTCTTTTGCATTTTCAATTTTTATCACAGACGTCTCCAGAATGAAATAAAATATTGAACTCCTGACACAATGCCAATAATCATCGCGCTCCAGAGCAAAACAATACCAATGTTGTAGAGATCGAAAGCAAAAAAGGAACGATGCACAAACAGGATAAGAATCGCTGCAATCTGGGTAACCAGCTTAATTTTTCCACCCAGTTCAGCAGGGATTATCATATCCCGTGACAGTGCAATAATCCTTAAACCTGTCACCACGAACTCTCTCGCTATAATAACTATTGCTATCCAGGCAGGAATAAGTCCTATATCAACAAGAACTATTAAAGCAGCAATAACAAGGAGCTTGTCTGCCAGCGGGTCAAGGAGTATCCCGAGCTTTGTTACCTGTTTAGATCTCCTCGCTAAATAACCATCTAAAAGGTCTGTAAGAGATGCAAATGCAAAAAGCGATGCCCCTAATAAAGGTTTTGGCCCTACCAGCAACACAAAGAAAGGTATCAAAAGGATTCTACTGACAGTGATGATTGTGGGCAGATTAACCAAGGGACTCTCCTGACACTTTATTCCATATACCTGATGCCTTTAAAATCAGTTCGATCAGCTCCCTCGCAGCGCCCTTCCCTCCTTCTTTTGAAGACACAAATGCTGCCCATTTTTTAACACTCTCATCTGCATCAGCAGGCACAGCAGGCAGGCCAGCTCTTTTAAGGAGGACTAAATCCACAATGTCATCTCCCATAAACGCCACATTCTCGTCTTTACAGCGATATTTCTTAAGAAGGGACTCGTAGACTGCTGACTTTTTGAATACGCCCTGGTAAAGCTCTGTGATACCGAGCTCTTTTGCCCTTCTTTCAACTACCCTGGAGTCCCTGCCTGTTATTATAGCTACTTTTAAACCTGCTTTAATTGCCATTTTAATGCCATGACCATCCCTTACATAAAAGGACTTTATTTCATTTCCTGTGTTATCTAAAATAATTTTCCCATCGGTTAATACTCCATCAACATCAAGGATAAGCAATCTTATTTTTTTAGCCCTCGCCTTAAGCCCTTTACCGAATCTCAACTTAGACAATGCCAGCCCTTAAAATGTCATGAAGATGTATGATGCCATCTACCCTGCTGTTACTGTCTAAAACAACAAGGGCAGTGATAGAATAGCTCTCCATTATAGACAGCGCTTTAGCTGCAAGTATATCTCTGGTAATGGTTTTTGAATCACGCGTCATGACATCCTCTGCTTTGAGAGAGAAAAACCCTTCGCCCCATTTCTCAAGACCTCTGCGCAAATCCCCGTCTGTTATAACTCCCTGGAGTTTAAAATCTCTGTCAACAACAGTTGTTATACCCAGTCTCTTAGAAGATATCTCAATTATGGCATCTTTCATTAAAGTCTCTGTTGTAACCCTCGGTACTGCATTACCTGAATGCATAAGGTCCTGAACCGTTAAAAACAGTTTCCTGCCCAAACTTCCCCCTGGATGGAAAAAAGCAAAATCCTCCTCTTTGAAGCCCCTCTTTGTGAGAAGGACAACTGCCAAAGCATCACCCATTGCCATAGTGACTGCAGTTGATGCAGTGGGAATAATCCCAAAAGGGCATGCCTCTTCTTTAACAGATATGT
>JACROP010000048.1 GCA_016214385.1 Nitrospirota bacterium | reverse complement strand
TTTATATCTGTAATAGCATGCATCTTGAGGGTCTCAGGTGCTTCGGCGGCAGGTTTCTCTTCTTCTTTGACCTCAGAAGATGCCTTAGGGACGTAGCTATTAGCAACGTCCTCAGCTATGGCAGGTTTTTCCTGCTCTTTAACTTCTAAATCTTTTTTGACTTCTGTTAAAACTTCCTGTTTTCTGACCTCTACCTCTCTGTGCTCTGTGCTCTGTGCTCTGTGTTCTTGCTTTTTTACTTCCATCTTTGAAACAGAGAGTATTAACACATTCCCTTCGCGAAAGGACTTAACTTCGCCAGGCTCAGCCAGAATAATATCGAGCCTCACAAAATCCCGGGAATCCCCGGTATCAGCAGGTGCTATCTCCATAACTCCAGCCTTGCCAACAACAATCTTCTTAGTAAACCTGCCAAGATTTATATCTTTAAGCTCCACTGCTATTCTATAAGGATTTAATGGCGTGTACACCGCATACTCAAAGGGTGAATTGGCCTCTATCTGAATTTCTGTAATGCCCTCTTTTTCTTCAACATTTATGTTTGTAACAGTAGGCGATTTGTCGGTCTCTTCAGCAACAGCAGGCAGGGCAATGATTAAGATGGCTGAAATTAATGCCAGAAACCTTATCATTTTACTGTCTCCCTTGAAAAAGATATTGCAAGGTTGTTTCTAATAATATTGAGGTCGCCTGAGGACTGGTTTATAATTGCTACTCCTGCACTTCCTGAAAATGAATTCTTCAGTACGTCCTTTCTTTCAACATCTGCATCAGAGGCATATTCAATGACATTGCCCCCTGTCTTTGCGCCAAGCTCAGAATCTCCGAGCACCATTGCACTGCCCATGGAGAAGATAAATATATTGCTCTGCTGGTTAAGATTTCCTGGCGACTGGTTGACCATAAAAAGGCCCTTAGAATTGTCAAAGGAATTTTCAATAATAGATTGCCTGCGTAATATGCCTGAATACCTCACGGTGTTGTCAGTGCTTTCATTTAAATAGTCTAATTGAATGTCTGAAAGGCTCTTCCCGGGAGTAAAGGTTATAATTGCTATATTCGACTGGTTATTAAGCGAGCCTGATGCCTGGTTTAGATTAAATAGCCCCATATTATCTTTATATGAATCCTTTATGATTGAGCTGTGGCTTGTGTCTGATTCCTCGAGGGTATTCTTTAGATTTCCGATATTAATGACCAGGGAACTTTCCTGAAAGCTGTCAAAATGTAAAGAAAAATCAGCACCAAAGGCCCGTGCAGATAATAAAAGTATCAGGGCTGTTATTAAAACCCTTAATCCTCTCAAGTGCCCCTCCTTAAAGAGATGAAGGAATGCCCCGATGGAGTTACTTATTGTGTCTGTCTTCCATGTGCCTACCTCCCTAACGCGATTGGCAGCGTTCTTCTGGCCGAGGTCTGCTTCTGCCATGGCCACTGTCACGTCAGTTCCGATGGCAAGGTCAACCACATTGTGCTGGTTGTTGGCATTTCCAACAGACTGGTTAACGCCAACAATGCCTCTGTTATCATTAATAGAGTTCGTTATCAGGTCAGTCTTCTGCACATATCCATACTCCTCAGTGATATTAACAAGATTTATCGCATTCAACTGGTCAACTGCTGCCTGCGACTGTGCAAAGCTGTCTTCTGCAGGTGTAAAAGCAATTCCAACCACATTACCCTGATTGTTCATATTGCCGGCTGACTGGTTAACATGTGTAATACCTGCGTTGCTGGTAACAGAATCCTTGATCAAATCGTGCTTTGTCTGGTTTGCATCATATCCATCGCTCACATTGAATGTAACGATATTGGATGCATTTACATGCGAACCTGACTCAGCAGCGCCGCCGTTGGATTCTTTATCCCCGGATACACGGATGCTGATATTTTTGTTTATATTTACTGTCTCATTAACAGTAATGTTCTTGTCCTTATTGATGCTGACATCAACGTCAACCTCAGCCATGGCAACGGCTGTCATGGAAAGGACAAAGAGAGCTGCTGTAATTAATATTGAGAGTTTTTTCATTTTCTATCCTCCTTTCCTTATGGCAGTGATGTCAGGCTGGGTGAACCGCCATTGAGATTCAAACCGAGTGACATGCTCACCACATTGGCCTGGTTGTTCATGTTGCCTGATGTCTGGTTAACATTGACTATGCCCCTGTTCTCATTGATGGAGCCAGATATTATGTCTCTCTTGTGTGTGTTTGTTTCACTAACCGATGCAATGATATTTGCCTGGCCGAGGTCTGCCTCATTAAGGGCAACTGCGCCATCCATGGCTATTGCAATAGCAATTGCATTGTGCTGGTTATTGATATTGCCGACAGACTGGTTAACGCCAACAATGCCTCTGTTGCTGTTGATGGAGCCAACGATTATGGCATCCCTTATTGGGACATTGATTGTGTGGATAGCAGCGATGTGGTTCATCTGGTCAACTGCTGCCTGTGCATTTGCAAACCCATCTGTTCCGCCGTTTGTGTTGCCTCCATTATCCGGGGGGACATCTATGGCAATGCTTATTACATTACCCTGATTGTTCATATTGCCTGTTGCCTGGTTTACATTGACTATGCCTCTGTTGCCAAGAATAGAGCCTTCTATTGTTGACACTTTCTCAGCGCAGTTCTCGCATGCAAAGTCAAATATGTTTGTTGCATTGACATGAGCCGATGCCTCTGCTGCCTTTGAGTCGCTCGTCACAACAGAAACATCTACTTTGATGTTTTTGTTAATATTTACATTCTCATTAACAGTGATGGTTTTCTCTTTGTCAATGTCAACATACACATCAACCGTAGCCATAGCAGGGACTGCGAGAGCCAGGACGAACAGGACTGCTGTTAGTATTGAGAGCTTCTTCATGTGTTAAACCTCCTTATTTAAAATTTTGTCTTTTGAAACTTTTTAAACAACCTCGGAGAGTCGAGTCTCCGACCTTTTGGGGATTTAACCCCGATTATTAAGACCCTTCACCTCCTCTCGTGAATTTACCTGCCCTGAATGGACAGGGTATTTCTCTGGGAATTCCCATGGCCTGTTGACACGCAAATCTTTATAACCCCCTTGCCTGCCTCATCCCAGAGTATTATCCTTGCGTCTGCCCCCTCTATCTCCTCGGGAAGAGAAGCTTTAAGGCCCTGTCCGGCGATTTTCAGTAGCTCAGCATCGCTAAGCTCTCCTTCGACACGCTCAGGATTCAATGCTGAGTTTATCGAAACATCGCTCAGGCCCTTAAGCTCCAAACGGGCCCCCGAGGTTTCAACTGGCTCCTCTGCCATTGCCCATGTAGGGGTCAGGCATATAATAAAAAGCCAGATAATTGCTATGAGGACTTTTTTTATTGACATTTAATTATTATGTTTGCAAACCACTTGCCAGCCTGTAAGTCCTTGATTTTAAAAGAGTGGACTTTTTCTGATGTAAACTTTCCTGACAGATAAACCAGGGGTGACTTTACAATAGAAAAAAGGGCTCAAGGTTTTTAGAAAAAATTTATTGACAATTATTGATTCCATCTTTACTATTTCTTTAAGAAACTTTTTAAACAATCCTTCTTTATTCTTAATAAAAGAATTTAGAAAAAAACTCATGGAAATTTGTGAAAAAAAGGGGGTCTTAACATGTCCAGATTTGTTGTCTTTTTGTTTGTTGTTGCCCTATCAATCTTTTATGCCGCCAGCTCAATGGCTGAAATGCCTTCTGCTGAAAAAAAAGAAAAACCAGCCGAACAGATACTTATTGAAAAAGGCGGTGTCCTTCTGCCACAAGGCACATTGGTCCTTGAGCCGAGCCTCCAGTACAACCATTATTCAAGGAACAGAATTTCTATATCAGGGTGGTATGTGGCAGAGGCCATTGTAATAGGCGAGATTGCAGTCTCAGATGTCAAGAGGGACATCCTGATAGCCAACATGACTGCCAGATACGGCATAACTCCAAGGTTTGAGGCAGAGCTGAAAATCCCGTATCACTACAGGCACGACAGGGAGGTAAAGGGCCCTGGCACAGCCGACGTAACCACAAGGACTCTCGATGACTATGGCCTCGGGGACATAGAGGGAGCGCTCTACTACCACCTGATAACAGCGACTGGCAGTGTGCCTGACATAGTTTTCAATGTCAGGGCCAAATCCACCACTGGACGGTCTCCCTACGGCCTCACAAAAGACGCTAAGAACAATTTTACAGAACTTCCCACAGGCAGCGGACACTGGGGTTTTTCAGGAGGCCTTACAGCAGTAAAGGCCAGTGACCCAGCGGTCTTTTTCCTGAGTCTCGGCTATTTCTTGAATGTGGAAAAGGATGCGGGCCACGGCTATGGAACTATTGACCCCGGCGACAGTGTTGAGTATGCGCTGGGCATTGCCTATGCCCTGAGTGAGAAGCTTTCGCTCTCCACCACATACCAGCAGAGATTTACGAAAAGCTCACGGCAGGAAGGTCGAAAGGTGCCTGAGACAAACTTTAATGCGGCAACCATCTTCCTGGGCACAAGCTACGCCCTCTCAAAGAACAGCTCTCTTAATCTATCAGTAGGGTTTGGACTTACAGTGGATGCGCCTAATGTGCAGCTAACATTAAGCGTGCCGTTCAGGATATAACGAGATATAACTAAAGCAGCAGTAGGGGGCGCACCCCTACTGCTCGAACCTGCAAAAAAGCTCGACGCCCTCTGTGGTTAATGCATTTTTTGAGTTAAATGCGGGCACCCCGAACCTGCACCTCGGAGGTGCAAGCCCTGGTCTCTCTCTGAAAGAAGAGTTTCCTCATAATCATCAGGGGCTGTACTACCTGTCTGGACTCACAACGGTCTCTTTGTTTTAAGAAAATGCTTAATTGCTACTGCCTGTGCATCATTACGTAAAAGTTGATGATGAGCGTGTGTATGAAAAACTTGCTGAGCTAAACTGCGCAACCCCACGACCCTATTATATAGACCAAACAGACGAAACAGACGAGGTAAATGCCGTAAATGGAATAAATGATACTTTTCCCATAATTAATATGGTATAATTACTTCAGATTTATTAAGATCCGGAGGTAATAAAGTTGGGTATATCAGTTAATTTGCCTGAAATGAATGTAAGAGAGGATGAAGTAAAATTATTACTTGCGATAAAACTCCTTGAAGAGGGTATAGTCTCGCTGGGGAAAGCTGCTGAAATAGCAAATTACTCTGAAAAGGCTTTTGTGGAGATTCTTATACATAAAGGTATACCGCCAATAAAATATTCGAAGGTTGACCTTGATAAAGAACTAAAGAATGCATGAGAAAGTCATTGTTGACACCTCCGTCCTTATTGCATTAGAGAAAATAAATCTTTTAGATATCTTATGCAAAATTTATAGCGAAATCGCTCTGCCAGAAACTGTTATCAATGAGTTTGGAACTCTTACCATTAACTGTTATTCGGTCAAAAAGGTTAAAAATCCGTTAGTCAAACTACTTAATAGTGATCTAAACTTAGGAAGAGGGGAATCCGAAGTTATAGCACTGGCAAGCGAAACTGGGATGAAAGCTCTAATTGATGATTTAAAGGCTCGCGGAATTGCTGAAAAGTTAGGGCTTAAGGTTAGTGGTACCATAGGGGTTTTGCTTAAAGCAGAAAGCCTGGGTTTGATAAATAGGGCATATGAAAAAGCAAAGGAACTCAGAGAAAAAGGCTTTTATGTTTCTGACGAATTATTAAGTGATGTATCTAATTTTAAAAACCGGTAAGCCGGCTTGTTTTAGAAGAAATGTCAAGATTCAACAGCCTGCAGTTTCCTGGCTGCTATCTTTATCTCATCCCTCAGGAGGCTGATTTTTGAGAGTTCTTCTTCTATCTCGGCAATAAAGGTGAGAATTTCTTCACGGCTTTTTTCATAGAGCACTATCCCTTTCTTTATGCTGTCACCCGAACATTTTGTGACTCAACTGTAATTCCCTTACTGATGGCACAATGCGATTTATTTTATCAAACTTAAGGGTTCGAGTTACAAAATCGAACCCGCAGGAATGCGGTCTTGTCGCAGGGAATTATCAAGACGGGGTTAAAAAGTTTACTGGATACATTTAAAACCCTGTTCTTTAAAATGAGGGTCGAAAGCAAAAACCATCTTAATTCCAAAGGTGCGCATGATCTCAAAACTAACACAATCAACGAGGCTGAGTTTACGTTTTGATGCAACGAGAAGAGCACTTACTCCAGATTTATGTGTCTCGGCATTAATCCATTCAATATTTATCAGTGGCAGTAAATCCTCCTGAAACCCTCTTACAGCTTCAAGCCCGAGACGATGTTGTATAAGGGCGAAACTCTCAACAAGGACATAGTTGCTGGTAATGAGGGCGTTTTCAGGATTAAGCAGATCACTCCATGTTTTTTTTGCTTTTTGGTGATTAGCATCATCTCTGTCGAGCAAGGCATAAAAGGCTGATGTGTCCACAAAAATTATCATTTGCCGAATGCTTCTGCAAGGTATTTATCATGTTCTGCGGAAACATCGTGTTTCCCTGAACTGAATCGACCTGCTATATCAATCGCCTTTTTTCGCCTTTCTTCAGTATCAATAACTACTTTTGATTTTATAAAAGTATCTACGGCCTGCCTTATTAGCTCTGCAATAGAAAGATGCTTTGATAAGGCTAATTTTTTTAATGCATCCGCCTGCTCTTCTGTTAACTGAATTTGGGTACGTACCATATTGCCTCCTATGATTACATTTTTGATTAAATGATAACAAATAACAAAATAGTTGTCAAAGTTCTATTTGTTCGATTTTAAGAGTCTTGCCCACCTCCGAGGTGGGCTGTGGAATATTGCTATGAGGATTCATAATATGTTGCCGATGCTGTT
>JACROP010000047.1 GCA_016214385.1 Nitrospirota bacterium | reverse complement strand
CCATAAACAGGGTCATAGCCAATCTTTGAGATGTATGCCTTTGCTTTTTCTGTGAGGCTCAGGTCAATGCGTCTTTCCGTCAGATACTTTTTCATCCGGTTGAGCTGAATGTCCACTATCTGCAGGAGCAGCTCCTCGCTCAGGGCGTGGAATATAATTATCTCATCAACCCTGTTTAAAAACTCAGGCCTGAAAAATTGCCTCAGGTCTTCCATAACTCCCTTCCGTATCTGGTTTTCATTGCCCCATGTAGTCAGCATTTCCTGGATGTGCTGGCTTCCTATGTTGGATGTCATTATCACAACCGTGTTTCTGAAATCCACAGTCCTTCCATGTCCATCTGTGAGCCTGCCGTCATCTAAAAGCTGCAGCAGGAGATTGAAGACCTCCTGATGTGCTTTCTCCACCTCATCAAACAGTATCACAGAATACGGCCGTCTCCTTATTGCCTCTGTAAGCTGGCCTCCCTCTTCATAACCGACATATCCAGGCGGTGCGCCTATGAGCCTTGATACTGTGTGCCTCTCCTGATACTCTGACATGTCTATCCTCACCATTGCACCTTCATCATCAAAGAGGAACTCGGCGAGGGCACGTGCGAGTTCAGTCTTCCCTACACCTGTAGGTCCGAGAAAGATAAAAGAGCCTATTGGCCTGTTTGGATCCTGGATTCCTGCCCTTGCCCTTCTGACTGCACTGGCAACTGCCTCTATTGCCTCATCCTGTCCGACAACGCGTTCGCGGAGTCGCTCCTCCATCCTGAGCAATTTCTGAATCTCACCTTCAAGCATCCTTGAAACAGGTATGCCTGTCCATTTGGAGACGATCTCTGCCACATCTTCTTCATCAACCTCTTCCTTCAACATCCTTCCTTCTGCCTGTCTGCTCAGGAGCTTTTTGTTTTCCTCATCGAGCTTTTTCTGAAATTCGAGCAGCCTGCCATACCTTAGCTCTGCTGCCCTGTTGAGGTCACCTTCTCTTTCTGCCTTTTCTGATCCAATCTTTGTCCTCTCAAGCTCTTCCTTGATAGCCCTTATGCTTTCTATTGTCTCCTTTTCTGCCATCCACCGGGCCTTGAGGGTGTTTCGCTTCTCTGTAAGTTCTGCGATCTCCTTTTCAATCCGCTCAAGCCTGTGTTTTGATGCCTCGTCTTTCTCTTTCATTACAGCCTGTTTTTCTATCTCATGCTGTCTCAACTTTCTTTCAAGCTCATCAAGCTCAGAGGGCATGCTCTCTATCTCCATCTTGAGCTTTGAGGCAGCCTCATCAATTAAATCAATTGCCTTGTCCGGGAGGAACCTGTCTGAGATATAGCGGTTGCTCAGCACTGCCGCAGCAACAAGGGCAGAGTCCTTTATCTTTACACCATGGTGGACTTCGTATCGCTCCTTGAGCCCCCTTAATATAGATATGGTGTCCTCAACATTGGGCTCTTTTATATAAACAGGCTGAAACCTTCTCTCAAGGGCAGCATCCTTTTCTATATGCTTCCTGTATTCATCGATAGTGGTTGCCCCTATGCACCTGAGCTCGCCTCTTGCGAGGGCTGGCTTCAGCATGTTGGATGCATCTATTGCGCCTTCTGCTGCGCCTGCGCCAACAAGTGTGTGAAGCTCATCAATGAAAAGGATTATCTTTCCCTCTGCGTCCTCAATCTCTTTAAGCACAGCCTTTAATCTCTCTTCAAATTCTCCGCGGTATTTTGAGCCTGCTACAATGGCTCCCATATCGAGGGCAACAACCCTCTTGCCTTTCAGGCTCTCTGGCACATCTCCTGATGTGACCCTCTGGGCAAGGCCCTCGGCAATTGCTGTCTTTCCAACGCCTGGGTCTCCTATAAGCACAGGGTTATTCTTGGTCCTCCTTGAGAGCACCTGTATTACCCTTCTTATCTCCTCATCTCTTCCGATTACAGGGTCGAGCTTGCCTTTTTTTGCGAGGTCTGTTAAATCTCTTGCATATCGCTGAAGCGCCTGGTACTTGTCCTCTGGACTCTGGTCTGTTACCCTCTGCGTCCCCCTTATCTCACGCATTGCAGAGAGAATCCTGTCTTTGTTGACGCCAAACCTTTTGAGAATTTTCTGTGATAGGCCTTCTGTTTCAATTATTCCAAGCAGGAGATGCTCAACGCTGATGTATTCGTCTTTGAGATGCTCTGCTTCCTGAAATGCCTTTTCAATGCAGTCCTTTAGCCTCTGCGTGATATAAAGCTGGCCTAATGGAGTCGGGCCAAGGACCTTTGGGAACTTCTCAATCTCTGTCTCAATCTCTGACTTTAATGCTTTTGTATCAACCCCGAGTTTTTTAATAATCTCAAGGGCAATACCCTCCTCGAGCAATACATAAAGCAGGTGCTCAATATCCACCTGCTGATTGCCCTTTTTCTCAGCAAACCTCTGTGCCTTCTCAATAGCCTCCTGGCTTTTAATGGTCAATTTATCCGGTCTCATATCGCCTCCTCTGCATACATCTTCTCTTGCCACTGACTAACACAGACTTAATAAATTTAATTCTTTTCATTTTAATCAGTGTTGTCTGCTCTTATTTTTTGTGTCTGTGCTCATCTGTGGCTAAATAAGTTTTATCTTGTTTTAAGTCTGGCTGAATAGTTACAAAATTTTATTCCTCAAAGAATGCCTTTTTTATCTGTTCCTCGAATTTTTTTCTTATATCATTCTCAAGATAGTCCATCATTTCTTCCATCTCCCTGTGCATGGCATCGAGCCTCTGCCTCATCCTGAGGATTATGTCAACGCCTGCCCTGTTTACTCCCATTTCTTTTGTGAGCCTCAATATCATCCCGATACGCTCCACATCTTCCTGTGAATACAGCCTCAATCTATTTACCCTGCTGGGATGTAAAAAGCCCTCTCTCTCGTAGAGCCTCAGGGTCTGTGGATGGATGCCAAACATCTCAGCCACAACGCTTATCATGAATAATGGTTTTTTCTTATCTACCATAGTTACCTCAGTTTACAGTGGTCAGTTGCCAGTCGTCAGTTGATAACTGATACCCGACTCCTGACAACTATTTATATGCTTTTTCTACCTCCTGAAGCGCCTCTTTTGTCTTGGCTGTAACTCTCTTTGGCACGACAATTTTTATAATCACAAACTCATCGCCCCTTACCCCTGACCTGTTTGGCATGCCCTTGCCCTTAAGCTTGAACTTCTGGCCGCTGTCTGTGCCAGGAGGCAGGGTCATGGATGCTGCGCCATCAATGGTCGGCACATTAATTTTCCCTCCGAGGGTAGCCTCGCCAATGGTAACAGGCACATCAACATAAAGGTCATCACCCTTTCTATTAAATACTGGATGGGGCCTGACTGTGATTTCTATGTGAAGGTCTCCTGCAGGGCCTCCACCCTCACCAGCTTCACCCATGCCTCTCAATTTGACCATTGAACCTGTGTCCACTCCAGCAGGTATCTTTACATTCAGGGTCTCTGTTAGAGCAGTCTTCCCCCTGCCAGCACATGCCTTACACGCCTTTGTAATCTTTCTGCCTGTGCCACCGCAGGATGTGCAAGATTGGGTCATCCTGAAAAAACCCCTCGCAGTCTGAATCTTTCCTGTCCCTTTACACTTATCACATGTTTGATATGCTTCGGCCCCTGAACCGCCGCATGTCTTGCACATAATCTCTCTCGTTATTGTGATTGGCCTTGTAGTACCCTTGAAAGCCTCTTCAAGGGAAAGCTCAAGACCCATAACCATGTCTGCGCCTTTATAAGCTGCTCTGGGTCTGAGCCTTTCGCCAAAGAGATCCGAGAAAATGTCCTCAACACCACCAAAGCCAAAATCAAAGCCAAAATCAGAGGGCCTGAATCCCTCAAAGCCAGGGCCTTCAAATACAGCCTTGCCAAAACGGTCATAATCCGCCCTCTTCTTCGGGTCGCTCAGGATTTCGTATGCCTCGCTTATCTCTTTGAACTTCTGCTCGGCTGCCTTGTCTCCCGGGTTTAGGTCAGGGTGGTATTTTCTCGCAAGCCTCCTGAATGCCTTTTTTATCTCTGCATCAGTGGCATCCCTTCCAACACCGAGTATTTCATAGTAATCCTTAGCTGCAGTAACCATCTTTCCTCTCAATCCCCATTCTTTGTAATGCTAAATTCGAAATGCTAATTTTGCAATGAACTCTATCTAACCAAAATTCTAATGTTAAAGAACCTCGTTTTAGGCCTAATGTCACTGTCCTCCCGAAGCGGGTCTCCGCACAGAGTCGCTTCGACTTTTCATGTTTCATAACATAACAATTGATAAGGATTATGTCAAGAGATTTTATATGATTGATGTATCACAGGGGTTACCTGTGGAAAAGGCTGTCCCAGTAAAGCTAAAGCAACGGGGCAGGCAAAAATGTATGCCTCTCTACGAGTCGTAGACCAATCAGGCCGAAAATTTGATACATTTTAACAAATGAGGTATTATTAAAAGCAATTATAAAGAGGAGGAGTTATGATACCAATAGATTTTGACATTATAGTTTTTAAGGAAAATGAGACTTATGTTGCCTACTGCCCTGAGCTTGATATTTCGAGTTGTGGTAATACCGTAGAGCATGCTAAGGAAATGCTCAAGATTGCTGTAAAGCTTTTTATTGAAGAAGCGGAAAAAATGGGAACTCTTGAAGACATCCTTGAAGAAGCGAATTACAAGAAAGACGCAAGCGGTAAATGGCTGCCTCCCAGATTAGTCGCAACAGAGATAGTAAGTATATAGCTCTATGCCTAAAATAGCTCCTATCCCTTCAAGCAAGCTGCGTAAAGTATTTGAAAAAGCAGGTTTTAAATGTGTAAGGGTTGAGGGTGACCATTATGTTTATACAAAACCTGGAATACCAAGACCTATTGTAATACCTGATTGGCCTGAGGTACCAGTATTTATAATTAAGAATAACCTGAGAACTGCGAATATTAGCAGGGAAGAATATTTTGAGTTATTGGAGAAAGTTTAGCGCTGTATGACTTGGCAAAAGAAAAACTTATTTGAGTCGTATGACAGATACTATTGAAAACATAAAACAATACCCAAATCGTCCTTGGCCGATAAAAGATATTATTTTCGGCATAGGTATTTTCATTGCATTTGATACATTCGGCTATATACTGTTCCATTCAGACTTTTTCAAATACAGGCCATGGATTTCTTTCTCTTTGTATTATCCTTTAAATTTAATTGGCGTTGCTATCTTGCTGCTATATCCCCTTTATATTTGCAAAAAAAGGGGATTCTGGCCTTTATTAAAACCTGTCACCTCAGGTCAATTCTTAAAGGAAATAATTCTATCGTTCTTCCTATTGTTACTTATAGTTTTTTGTATCGGCATCATAGCCATATTGATAGAGGTAGTACTAAACGAAAAACTAACCGATGAATGGAAATGGATACACTATGGACCTAACAACACTTTAAAGATATTGTTTCTTATTATGGGGTTTACCCTTGCCCCTGTTGCCGAAGAATTATTTTTTAGGGGATTTCTTTATAATGCATTTAAAACTCGTCTACCTATCTCTTTGGCAGCGGTTATACAAGCAGTGCTCTTTGCAATAATACATCCATACTCTTTAGCAAATAGATTCTTGATCTTCTTAATAGGTATCGCGCTTGTAATAGTCTACGAAAAAAGGAAAACGCTCCTTTCACCAATAATAGTTCACGGGATTAAGAATGCTTTTCCCATAATCCCCTTAGTAGTCCTGACCGTTCAAAATCTTCATACCCCTGCCCAGGACTGGAATGAAGCTATGAAAAGACCTGAATGGTTTGAATCTTCTCCTCCATCTTATGTAGAGCGGAAAAAAGATGGTATGCAACAGTGGCAGTACGCGATTGATACATGGGGGAGTGGGGGATCAAAGCAGTGGAAGAAGGAAGTAAATGCATTTAACGCCGTTTGTTTTTGGTTCCCTGAGGATTCAACGGCCTGTGCTAAAGCAAAACTCGGGATAGTCCATATTTATCATTATTACCTGAATGATTACCGACGGGCAATTATCGAAACAGACGACCTTTTATCAAAGTATCCTGATCTAAGAG
This sequence comes from Nitrospirota bacterium, assembly GCA_016214385.1. Taxonomy (NCBI): domain Bacteria; kingdom Pseudomonadati; phylum Nitrospirota; species Nitrospirota bacterium. The sequence continues at coordinate 2,660 of JACROP010000047.1, read as the reverse complement.
AAACAGCTGCCGCTGCTTTATCGATAAGGGGATGGGCATATTATATGCTGAAAGATTTTCAAAAAAGTAGAGAATCCTTCGATAGGATTATTAATGAGTTCAAAGAACATAAGAGCGCTATTGAATCTGCACAAAAAGGTCAAGAGTGGTTAAATGCCATAACAAAGGATTAAGGGAGTAAGGTCTTTCATTTTGATATTTTGCAAGAAATAGCAGGCTGTTGAAAAACTCTAAAATAACCATAAGTGTCATTCCCGCATGCTTTTAGCGGGAATCCAGCTCTTGTAAATTCAATAAGTTCTGGATTCCTGCTTTCGCAGGAATGACGACACGGGGCAGGAATGACAATCTGGAGAACAAAATAGGACTTGACCCTCTATTTTGCTAAGCTATTTTATCTTAAATCTCTCAATTTCTTTCTTCAGGTCTTCGGCCTCTCTCCTCAGTGCCTCCATGGCCAGATCTATCTCCGAGGCTATATCCATTCCTTTCATAGCCACGGCCCTCACATCATCAATAGATTTAAGTATAGTTTCACTACCAAACCTCTGATCATTGGTAGCCTTGGCTATAAGCTGGGTCTTCTCTGCTGTATTATCTGCAATTACCCCTATCTGTTTGCTTCCCTTTGACTGTTCTTCTGTGGACTTCTTTAGCTGTTTAGCTATATCACTCACGCCCCCCATCACCTTTTCTATATGGTTGGTTCCGTTCCTGAGTTCCTGGCTTGCCCTTGCGACCTGAACTATCATATCCTTTATTCTGTCAACTGCCTCAGCCACCTGTCTTACACCTTTTGCCTGTTCAATTGCTGCCCCTTCTATGCCCTTTATTGCATTCTGGGATTGCTGCGAAGAATTAATGATTCCCCTTAAGACATCTCCTGCGCTGTGAACCAGTTTGCCCCCCTCCTCTACGCTTACAAGCCCTTCCTTCGTAATATTTACAGCATCTTGAGTTTCCTTCTGGATCGTCTGTATAAGAGTGTCTATTTCCTTCGTTGAAGTGGAAGTCTTCTCAGCCAGGGCTTTTATCTCATCTGCTACTACTGCAAAGCCCTTTCCATGTTCTCCTGCCTGGGCAGCAATAATGGCTGCATTGAGGGCAAGCAGCGTGGTCTGGTCTGTTACTTCATCTATAAAAGTGATGATCTTACTTATCGAGTGTGCCCTCTCCCTGAGGTGGTTTACAGAATCACCGGCCTTCTTTACAGAGTCTCTGATTTTGTCCATCCCATCTATGGCGTTAACTACTGAGATCATCCCGTGTTCCGAGGCGTCGGTAACAACCTTATCTGCAAGCCTTGTTGCCTCCTTTGCATTATCCGCCACGGTTCCTATGGCAGCATCGAACTCTACTATCGTTGTGCTTGTCTCACCTATAGCCTCTTCTAAGACCTCCATACTTTTTGCACCCTCATCAGCCGAGGCCACCATCTCTTCTACGGAGGCCGTTACCTCTGAGATAGCGTTTGAAAGACTATCGGCGCTCTGGGCTACTCCTTCTATGGAAGCGCTTACCTCAAGAATGGATGATGATGTCTCCACTGCCGAGTTAGAAAGGGTCCCTGTAGAGTCAGCTATCTCTCTGATGGAGGAGTTTAACTCCTGTATAGAGGATGCGGTCTTCTCAACGGCATCTACCTGTGTCTTGGCACCTTCAGTCATTTTTTTAGAGTTCATCGCTATCTGCTCGGATGCCATGGACACATTAATGGTGGTTGACTTAAACCTGCTAATTATCTCACTGAGGTTTTTAATCATCCTGTTAATAGCCCTTCCTAATTCTCCAACCTCGTCCTTTGAGCTGATCTCTATGGTCTTGGTAAAGTCACCACTCGACATCTCAAGGGCAGTAGAGGCAACGGTGGTTATAGGTTTTGCAATAAATCTTGTTATAAAGAAGGCCACCAGGGTGATGACGATGATAAGTCCTATGCTCGCAACAGTTATAGAACCCAAAAGCATGGAGGAGATCTGGGCTGACACCTCTTCCTGTTTTAGGGCCACTTTTACTACGCCAACCGGTTTCTTCTCATAAAATACTGGAAGTGTTGTTTCATAATAATTTCCTCTAACACTATTGATAGTTTCATCGGTCTTTATAGACTCTATCTCCGCTATTTCTGCAGGAGTTAGGATTTTACCAACCATATCTGCATTGTTATGAAAAAGAACCTTACCCTTACTATCCACAATCATAGAGTAACCGATATCCTTATTCTCGTCGCTTAGCCTTTTCAACTTCTCATTCAGTCCTGTAAGAATTTCGATGGGTACACCTACTTCCACAGGCCTACTTACATCCCTTTTAATCTCCTCTCCAATTACTGTTGTTTTATTAAGAAGGGCAGTTTTGTACCGATCAGTGACCCCCTTTATCAGAACTGCAGTATTTACCCCTAATACTGAAATTAGAATCAGTGTCATGACCAAAATTGACTTATTCCTTAAATTCATTTTCATCTTTTACTCCGGTTTTAAAATTGCCCCTGAACTTGCTTCAGGAGGTTTACCCGACCCTTCCTTTTTGATTTTTTTTGATACCCCTGAACAGGACAATAGGGCCATATTTTACTATACCTACGCTTACCTCCATGTGCAAATTTAGTTAAATTATAATAAAAGGGAGCGAGAGGAAAGCTCGCTCCCTTAAGGCTT
>JACROP010000046.1 GCA_016214385.1 Nitrospirota bacterium | reverse complement strand
TATAGACCTCACTGCCATTGAGCCACTTATTGCTACTCCATCAAGCCCTGATAAGGTAGTACCTGTAAGCGAAATAGAAGGCACACCTTTAAAGCAGGTCTGCATAGGTAGCTGTGTTAATTCCTCTTATATGGACCTCATGCTTGTCACCAGGATTTTAAAGGGAAGACATGTTCATCCTGATGTAAGTTTAACAGTAAGTCCTGGCTCAAGACAGGCCCTTCAGATGATTGCAAAAAATGGAGCACTTAAAGATCTTATAGACGCCGGGGCAAGGGTCCTTGAATGCGTCTGCGGCCCATGCATAGGTATGGGGCAGTCCCCTCCTACAGGTGCAGCAACATTAAGGACATTTAATAGAAATTTTCCAGGCAGAAGCGGAACTTTAGGGGATCAGATATATCTCTGTAGCCCGGCCACTGCTGCTATATCAGCCATAAAAGGAGTGATTACAAGCCCCCTTGATTTCCTGGATGCACCTCTTAGAATAGAAATGCCCGGGAAATACATCGCTGATGATTCGATGATAATACCTCCATCCAGGACACCTGAAAATGTTGCCGTTGAAAGGGGACCGAATATAAAACCCCTTCCACTACGATGGGCATTAGAGATGTCTTTAAAGACTAAGGTGCTTTTAAAAGGAGGAGACAACATAACAACAGATGACATAATGCCTGCTGGTTCAAAAATCCTTCCCCTCAGGTCCAACATCCCTGCAATTTCAGAGTATGTATTTTCCCTTATTGACCCAACCTTTGCTGTCAGGGCAAAGGCTGAAGGTGGCGGAATTGTCCTTGGCGGCTTCAATTATGGCCAGGGCTCAAGCAGGGAACACGCTGCAATTGCTCCAATGTATCTTGGTGTTAAAGCAGTCCTCGCAAAATCCTTTGCCCGCATCCACAGGGATAACCTGATAAACTTTGGCATCCTGCCCCTTGTAATATCAGAAAAAGCCTATAATGCTATTGAACAGGGTGGCAACATAGAATTCCCTGACCTCGCAAAAGAAATAAAGGAATCATCTGAAGTAACTGTGGTAAATACAAGCAAGGGTGAAACCTATAAAGCAATACTTAATCTCACTGGTAGACAGAGGGAAATAATTCTTGCTGGTGGACTTTTAAATTATATGCGTAAAAGAGGCGGCGTGTAACTCAAATGGCCTTTGGGATTTACCCCGTTAGAGAGAACCTCTCTAACGGGGTTTACCTGCCATGAACAGAAGACTATTAATAATAACTGTCTTGTTTTTATCCCTCTCCACCCCTTCACCTTTTCACCTCTTCACCTTAACAGCACAAATCGAAGATTCGCACCGAACTGCCAGTGAATGCGATTACAGAACAATTCATAAAGTCATTGATGGCGATACCGTTTCGGTACGAATCTCCGCTTCGGAGCGAATCTCCGACAAGATTTTAATTAATGGTGATGAGGTTAAGGTAAGGCTTATAGGTATTGATACCCCTGAAACGGTCCATCCAATGATGGATGTTGAGTGGTTTGGCAAAGAGGCAACCAGGAAGCTTAGAGGGTGGGTTGAAGGAAAAACGGTCTGCCTGAAGATGGATAGGGATAGGACGCAAGATGTAGATAAATATGGAAGATTACTTCGCTATCTCTGGTTAAACAATTTCCTTGTAAATGCAGAGCTTGTAAAACAGGGATATGCCTTTGCATACACAAAGTATCCATTCCAGTATTTAGAGGATTTTAGAAAATATGCAAGGGATGCAAGAAAAAACAATCGAGGTTTATGGAACTCAAAAAAACAAAAAGAATGGGAAGATAAGGTAAGAAAAAATAAAGAGATAGCTAAAACGTGTGGTTATGAAGGCACTATTTGTCCAGAGGAGGCTCTAAATTATATAAGCGAGGTGAAAACTGTCAGATTCTTTGTAAGAAAATCCTACGATAGCGGTAAGGCCATTTTTCTAAATAGTAAAAATAATTTTCAAGACCCCGATAACTTTACTGCTGTAATCTTTACAGATGACAGACATAAATTCCCAAAAGCGCCTGATGAATATTATTGGGGCAGGACAATCGATGTAACAGGCAAAATTAAAGAACACGAAGGCCGGGCTGAGATAATTTTAGAGAACCCTTCGCAAATAAAGATACTCAAATCAGAATAAAATTATATCTTATCTCCTCAACTTATTGAAAAAACCGCGTCTTAAGTCATATAAAATGTAACTATATGGATAATCGTTGCGACATTTATAATGTAACCCTAATAAATTGGTCTGCAAGGATCAAAACTGGGAGGTTACATTATGAGCAGGCAATCTGTAAGGGAGTATTTTTAAGGCGATATATGTGCGCTACCGCAAGGCTTCAAAATTACTCAAACAACTGATTTTAGGCGAGTTTCAGGCTACAACAGGAAAATGCCATACGCAAGTTGAATGATCCATCTCGCCCCCAAATCTTTTTGGGGCACTCCAGCCACACGCCAAGTCTCTACTCCGTTTTATTATCTGGAGTATACTTCAGGGTGACGTAGTCGGTAAAAAAGCCATCGTCGATAAGACAGTTCTTAAAGCTGCAGCTAGTGCTTGTTACATAAACATTTCCCGGGAAATCTACCGCAAGAGATGGATAGAATATATACTCCAGGTTATTTACTTGATGCCGCCTCATCCACAGTTGGTTGCCATTATTGTCATATTTTATTGTACCTAAAACGTAGTTCACACAAGTAACTGCCTCTGAACTTTTTTCGGTGCAGATTTGACCAGTCACATAGACATTCCCTGAGCTATCTAAAGCAATGTCTGTAGCAAAATCATGTTCTATGGCATCAACATAAGTTGCTACCCACATCCCTTTACCGTTTGTATTATACTTCACTGTGGTATAATCGGTATAGAGGTTGGAGGCGCCACAGCTTGTGTTAGTATTGTAACCGGTCACATAGACATTTCCAGAACTATCTACAGTAAGGGCAGTGGCGCCACCGCAGCCATAAGTCCTTACCCAGCGTCGTTTGCCTGAAGGGGTATATTTTATCGTAACGTAACCATCTGATCCGCCAGCAATATAAACATTTCCTAAACCGTCCACAGCAATAGCGCTTGGGGGATAAGCAACATCTTTTCCATAATTTGCGGTCCAAAGTTGATTGCCGTTAGAATCATATTTGACCGTGGTGTAAAGATAGTCACCACCACAACCAGATTGAGTACTAACACAGCTCCAGCCGGTCACATATACATTCCCTGAAGGGTCTACAGCTACGGCCGTAGCACCGTCGTCCACTCCTGGAGTATCATATCTCGCTACCCACTGCTGAATACCGTCGGTGTTATATTTAATCGTAGTATAAGAGTTATTCGGAGACTCGTAGCAATCAGCATAAGTACCAAGGCAGCTACCGCCTGTTACATAAACGTTCCCTAAGCTGTCTAAAGCGATACCTGCTGCTACGCTTATCCCCCCTTCATTATATGTTGCCGCCCAGAGTCGATTACCATTGGTATCATACTTTACAGTGATATAATCACTACGCACACAAAAATTATCGCTATCGAGCATGCAGAAATAGCCAGTTATATAGACATTACCCCAAGCATCTACTACAAGACCTGTGGGCTCGCCGTACGCATAACCATTATTGTACCTTACTACCCATAGTTGCTTGCCATTAGGATCGTACTTCACGGTGGTAATATCTGTGCTAACACCGCTATTAGTGTTAGAGCTGTAACCAGTTACATAGACATTTCCAGAGATATCGATAGCAATCTTTGTCGGTATATCGTGGAATCCACTTGGTCCATTATACCTTGCGACCCATGGAATATTTTTCTCTAAATATATACGAGGCTTACTGATATTATTGCGTGAGTCTAAAATTTCAACACCCGAAGACTCCAATATAGATAATATATCACTCACATTTGCGGTTGGCGACTGCGATTTAAGGATGGCAAAGGCGCCAGCCACATGCGGTGCAGCCATAGAAGTTCCCGCCTTATAGTCAAATCCGCCGCCTGGCACAGAACTTAAAATATCTGCGATTGTTCCGCTACCATCTCCTCCTGGTGCGAGCAGATTAAGAAATGAAGCGCTGTTTGAATAACCCGCAACAGTATCGGCTTTTGTAGTAGCCCCAACACTGATGGCTGTGGAGATACAAGCCGGTGCTGACAAGGCATTAACATAACCCTCGTTCCCTGAGGCAATTACTGTAGCAATACCGGCATTTCGGAGATCATCAATTCTGGTTTTCATATCAACATAAGTAGGGTCATAATCACAAGTGCTTGTGTATTGACCACCGCCAAGGCTCATGTTGGCTGCTGCGATTTGGTAATTGCTACTCTGAGTTAGAATGTAATCCAAAGCCAGCCTTTGGTCGTATGTATATGATCTTATACATGGAGATGGTTCTGGATCGCAGATAGTTCCATCAAACCGAGTAAATACCTGAATCGCAATAATGTTTGCATCCTTTGCCACGCCAGAAAAGGTTGATCCATTTCCAGCAGCGATACCAGCGACATGTGTCCCATGATCACAACCAGGAAGATTACAGAGTATGGCAGCACCACTGCCAATTTGCGATATCGATCCATTTGGGCATAAAGTCGTAGCGGTATAGGGTGTACCATCTACTGGGTTAGTACCAAAAGCATTTGTTGAAAAGCAGGCTTCCGCCACAACCTTTCCTGCTAAAAAGGGGTGGCTATTATCCACCCCTGTATCCAAAATAGCAACAGTATAGTCTGCACCAGTAAAACCTTTTGCATGGGCCTGATCCGCGCCAATTATTGGGACACTTTGTGGAAGCATTGGACGCATAAGCACATCTTCTCCTATATTACGAACTTCTGGATCTGCAATTAAAACCTCTAATGCTGCCGCATCTATTGTCATTGCCATGTCCGGAAAATATTCAGATTTCTTGATGTAAGCTATCTTATGTTTTGCCATGCGTTTCAGTAATCGTTCCTGAGCCTTAGCGATGGCCTCTTTTCGCGCCTGGAATGCTTTTGGTCGTTCTTCTTTAGGCAAACGAATCGGATCAGGTAAATCTGGTATGTTGAGTCCTACAATGACACGTACCAAACCATATTTCCGTGCTTTTTCAAGCAATTCCTCGCAGTTTGGTGGGCAGGCTGGTTTAGTAGGCTTAGGTGGCTGGGTCTTAGGAGCCTGCGCCTTCTGCATCTGGAGTCTCTGCGTTAGTGTGTGGGGGCCATACATCTTACGGAGTAATGGCCGTGGCAGAGGCGGCTTATCCGCAGGTTGTTCTGCGAACGTTCCTGGTGCAAAAAATATCGCGAACACAAAAATAAAAGAGACGACAACCCAATTTCTTTTTCTCATAGCGTTGTCCATGGTTATTTACCTCCTTTCATGTGTGATGAAAAGTGTTTAATAGACTCATTCTCATTTTACAAAATACCATGCTTCCAAAACTACCTTGCCTGCAAGAAAGGAATGAGTACTATCCACCCCTCCCGCCGAAATTTTTGATGCTACCTGCACGTGCTACACGATGATGAGCTACAGCTTGAACAAGTAGAGTTAGACGAGGCAGGTTTCTCCACGCCGCTCATTCCAAAAACAGAAAATTTCTTCTTCACATTTTTTGAATTGCATTTCGGGCAATCAACAGGACAATCCCTGTACAGGAGTTTTTCAAAATCCTCGCCACAATCCTGACATCTATATTCAAAAATCGGCATTTATTCCTCTTCACTGTTCACTGTTCACTATTTCTTTGGTACCTTTTCCCAATCCTTCAAAAACTTTACAATCCCGAGGTCAGTAAGAGGGTGTCTCAAGAGTTGCTCGATAACTGCAAATGGTATTGTTGCAATGTGGGCACCCATTCTCGCAGCCTCAACGACATGCAGAGGGTTTCGTATGCTTGCAACAATAACCTCTGTTGAAAAATCATAATTGTCAAGGACTTCAATAATCTGACCGACAATGTCCATACCGTAGTGGCTTATATCATCAATCCTGCCAACAAACGGGCTGACATATGATGCACCTGCCTTGGCCGCAAGGAGGGCCTGACTCGGGGAAAATATCAGGGTTACATTTGTCTTTATGCCCAGGCCTGAGAGTATCTTGGTTGCCTTGAGTCCTTCTTTTGTCATCGGTATTTTTACAACTATATTCCGATGAAGCCCCGACAACTCCTTTGCCTCCTTCACCATGCCTTCTATATCAAGGCTTATTGCCTCTGCACTCACCGGGCCTTCCACTATCCCACATATCTCCTTTAACAAATCCCTCGGGTTTCTATTTTCTTTTGATATGAGCGATGGATTCGTTGTAACACCATCAATAACTCCGATATCCCATGCCTCTCTGATCTCTTTAACATTGGCAGTGTCAATAAAAAATTTCATAAGATTCCTCCTGTATTATAAGGTGTCTCATAATAGTAACAACATTCCGTCATTCCCGCAGTGTGTTGAGCGGGAATCCAGGAGTCTTAAAACCCAGATTGGATGCCCGATTTAGGCGCTCGGGCATGACAGACAGATTGAGATGATTGTTCATTCTATTATGAGACTGTTAATACTTCGTTTTTATTATAACAGAAACCTGTCCAGCTTTTTAAAAAACTTAAATCCAGTCCTGCTTATTAAAACCTTTATGCCTGGATTCGGGTAAAATATAAGCCCCCTGTTACTCACGGAGTGCCTCGTCCACCAGCTCGACAATATGCATTATCCTCACATTAGCGGGGGCTGCCCCGGATTTACCAGGTGATCTCTTTATATCTTCAAGCTGCATCATACATCCAGGGCACGATGTAATAAAGGTATTTGCGCCTGTATTCGTAAAGGCCCTGAGTTTTCTGTGTCCAATTCTCCTGGAAAGGTTCTTAAAACTCATATTGAAAAGGCCGCCAAAGCCACAGCATTCTGAGTCTTCCATCTCAATAAGTTCAAGTCCTTTGATATTTCTAAGGAGGGCTCTCGGCTCTTCTTTAATTCCAAGGCCATAGCGGAGATGGCACGGGTCATGATAGGCCGCAATTCTTTTCTCTACCTTCAGTCCCTCGGCAATCCCTTTTTCTACAAAAAACTGGTTAATATCCATAACCCTGTCAATGCTATCACCTATCATGATTGGATATTCATTTTTGATAGTCATGGCGCAGGTAGGACACATAGTAAGAATAGCTTCTGATCTCATTTTACCAAAAAGCTCAACATTTTTTTTTGCGAGAGTGGCTGCATCTTCCTCAAGACCGAGGGCCCTCATCGGCGCTCCACAACAAACCTCACCCTTCAGGACAATGACTTCATAGCCCTTTTTGAGGAGCACTCTGAGCAGGGCCTCTCCAAGTGTTGGGTAAAAGTAATTAACACTGCAGCCAGCAAAAATCGCTACGCGGCCAACTGTTCTGCCTTCTCGGAAACGAGTCGTACCGACTTTATAAACCTGAACCCTTTCTTTAAAAGGATGCTGGGCTATCTCCGGTACATATCGCATCATACCGCTTCGGTAAAGGACAGGGTAAATGACCTTCTGAAAGTTCCTCAGAATAGAAAAAATATAGTCCATTCTCGAGACCGAAAGTTTTGTAATAGCAGTAAGAAAATAACCCCTCCGGAATGCACCTTTTAGCTTGGCCCTTCCATGATAGATGACTTCAAGTATGTCTACACCGGTCGGGCAGAGACCCTTACATGCCCCGCAGAGGATGCAGCTAAAGACCATATTTGCCATTACACTCGTTGCCCTGAGTCTTCCATCTCTCAGGGCTTTAAGCAGTGCAAGCCTTCCCCTTGTGCCCATTGCCTCATCAAGGTCTTCGAGATATGTTGGGCAAATGGCTTTGCATGCCCCACACCTGACACACCTTGACAGTTCTTTATAGTATTGAAGTTCGTTCACTATTTAACCCAAATAATGCATTTAGAAAACCACAGAGACACAGAGGCACTGAGAAGTAAGAAGTGCAGTCATAACTTCCCATTTCCTATTTCTCATTTCCCAATTTACAACTCTGTTCTCTGTGCCTCAGTGGTTATTCTTTATCTCTGTAGTTTTATTAAAATTTATCTCTGTGTCCTCTGTGGTCAATTGCATTTTTCGGGTTGAAATCTCTCCGTTCAG
>JACROP010000045.1 GCA_016214385.1 Nitrospirota bacterium | reverse complement strand
TAGTCTTTGTGACACTTCCAGCTCCTGAAGGCATTATTCCGCTCCTTATGGAGCGGAATGACTCAACATGTAAGCTGAACGGCTGGTGAACTGCAACTACTTCTCTTGCAATAGTGGTATCCTCTCCCCTGATATAGGGGTAAGAGTACTGGGATGCAAGTGCCCATGTCACATCCTCTTCGGTTACGAGGCCTAATTTAATAGCAGCCTCTCCAAAAAGGATTCCCTCCTGCTTATGTAACGCAATTATTCGTTCCAGGGCATCATGGCTTATCTTCCCGGAACTCAACAGAATGTCTCCGATGTTGCTTACTTGAGGTTTTGTCATCAGACTGGTTGGATTCGTCTCTCTTTGTAGTTCTGCATCTTTATCCATTCCCTCCTTGAGGGCCACGTTATAAAGAGTCTGTCTCTTAAGCAATTCCTTCAGCAGAGCCTCTTTCCCATCCCCGGTCATCTTATTTTTCCCCCACTGCTGTAATTGTCCCCAATACAGGAATACCGAATTCCTTTTCTATTACTTCACCGGATTTAATTGTATCGTCCATGTATTCAAAAAAGAAGGCAAGGCCAATACCTAAAAACAATCCTACTAATACAGATAGAACCATGTTTAATAATAATTTCGGACGGTATTTTTCGGTTGGAGCAACGGCAGCATCTATAAGAAAAACATTAGTCCTGTTTATATCACTCTGCAAAGCAGTCTCATTGAATTTTTTAAGAACAGCATCGTATGCCTGCTTGAATGCCTCTGACTCTTTGTTAAGAGAGTCCATCTCATATCGGGAAATATTTAAGTTCATAGCTTCACTTTTAAAGTTTGCTACTGCTTTTTCCAATGCCTTTACCCTTTCACTGGCCGAATTGTAATCCTTTTTAATGGCATCAATTATATTATTTATCTCAGCATTCAGCTTTTCATTTATGGTTTGAAGTTCTGATTGAAGCCTTAAATACTGGGGATGTTTTGTCCCTACTTTTCCTGAGAGTTCTGAAAGGCCTGTTTCAAACTTTACCCTTTCTGCCTTGAGGCTTTGTATAAAGGCATTAGAGAGCACCTCAGGAAGACTTTCGTATGAGCCCTTGCTCTCCTCCGCCCGGCGCATAGCTACCTTTGACTCATAAAGCTTTGTTTTTGCAGCCACCATCTCCCTGTTAATCTGCTCCAGTCTCTGAACTGCATCATCGTAATACCTCCCCTCGTGGGAGACAATCCCCTTTTTTTTCTGATATTCCCGTAACTGCCCACTGGCCTCATCTGCCTTTCCCTTTGCATCGTTGAGCTTGTCTGAAAACCATTTACCTGCCTCCCTGAAAGGTAATACTTTAAGTTCCAGGTTATGGTCTGTATAAACTTTCGCATAGGCATTGACCACTGCTGCTGAAAAGTCAGGGTCCGAAGAATAAAATTTTATATACAGAAACCTTGCATCCCTTGCAGGTTCAACCTTTATATATTCGGAAAGAAATTCGTCGGCAAGCCAGTTCTTGATGTCCAGATTTTTATCGCTTTTCCAGAAGAAAATAGGGTTTTTCTCTCTTGCTTTATTGAACTCTTTTATAATGTCCGGGTGTTTGTCAAGCTTCAGGAAGTCAACTACTCCAATAGCGATCTTCCTGCTCTTGATAATTTCTATCTGGGTGTTTATGTATTCAGCGGACTGGGGAATAACTGCTGTGGGTAAAACGCTTAAATTCATAGGATTACTGCTGTCGTAATCGAGGACCAGAGTAGCTGTTGCCTCATATTGTGGAGGCCACAGGAGAGAGCCGACAAATGTAGCTAACACGGTTGTTAAAAAGGCCGCAATAACAATCCATTTCCTTTCTTTTATGATTTCCCAATACCGGCTTATCTCCATCTCAGAATATACTCTCCTTTATCATAATGGCATCATCCATTTGCACAAGCTCATCGAGAGTCCCATTTTTAATAACGTCTTTTTCTCCTTGACGCCTTGTAATCTCTATCCTGCTTTTTGATGCCTTTGGCGTGAAGCCGCCTGCTATGGATACGGCCCTTTTAATGGTAAGGCCCTTTTCTATTCTGTAAACACCGGGTTTATTAACCTCGCCGTATATGTAAAAGAATTCAACCCTCGGGACATAAATTACATCTCTGTCCTGTAGCTTGACATTATGGGTAAAATCGCCATCCTTAAATAATCTGTCCACATCTATAAAAATCTTCTTATAATGTACACCACGTTCTGTTGACTCTTTTCTGAGCAGGGTTATAGCGTAACCTGCGTCTTTTGTCATTCCAAATGCCATAGAGATTGCATCTGAAACAAAAGTAGGGCCGGTAATCTCATACTGGCCTGGTTTTGTCACCTCTCCGATGACTGTTACCTTCTGGCCTTTATACTGTTCGATGAAGACCGTAACCTGAGGGTTTGTAATATATCCTGCAGAGAGCCCTTTGGCTATACTCTTTTCTATCTGTTGAACGCTCAGGTTTTTCACCTCTAATTCGCCTATTAAAGGGAAAGTTATCTTTCCCTCTTCACTAACCCTTACCACTGTTGTAAGGTCCGGATGCTCATAGACTGTAATCTTCAAGACATCCTGACTACCAACAAGATAATCCTCAGCAAAGGCCAGATAACACTTCATGGTAATCACGCCCATGATTATACTGATTATTAAAAATATGCTTCCTCTATATCTCAAATTCAAAAATATCTCCTCAAACAAAACTATAGAAACTCTTGCAAAATCCCTAAACCCAGTAGACAAGGCATATTGCCTCATTTCATGTTGAAAATCAGTGATTTTTTCATGCAGCCCCGAAGCTTCGGGGCTGACCTATTAACGTAAATGAAACCTTACAAGGGGCTCCACTCTATAAAGCAGCCATAACTCCAATCTTGCATTGAAGTTATGGCTACCCATCCATGATTCAATTAATTACTTGCGTCTTTTTATAAATCTTCTAAAACGTCCTGCAAATGGGAGCCCTGCCATCCCCGCACCAACGAGAGCCATTGTTATTGGCTCAGGGGCAACCACGCCACTACCACCAATAAAAGAAAAGTGAACTTCATCGAGTTTACCGACATTTGCTGTTAATTTTATTAACGCAGATTTGTCAGCAATGGCTTGAAGTGCAAGTGGCTCAGTTATTTTGTGTGTCCAAGCTTTTACAAACGGCCCAGAAGTTGTGGAGGCATATGTAAATGTACTCCCTGTGTAAAAACCGTCTATTGATG
>JACROP010000044.1 GCA_016214385.1 Nitrospirota bacterium | reverse complement strand
GGTGTCCAGAGGCGATGCCTCTACCCCTCCCCCTTCAAGGCACGTAGGCCTTGACGGCACAAGGCCGTTGAGGGCCGGGTTTGCAAGCAGCCCCTTTATGGCTTCCCTTATGCCCTCTCCCTTTTCAGGGTCTGAATTCAAGTCCCCTATCACAACAAAGGGCTCCATGACCTTAAAGGGCTCCACATTAGGAAGCGCCCTTCCGCTTATGTACTCGTTTAGAAAGTTTAACTGATCTCCATTTCTTTCCTTGTTTAAAAAGCCCCTCACAGGGATGGAGGCATGAAGAAGGATTGCATGCACAACCCTTCCCTCTATGCTTAAAGGCACATCCAGGAGATTTGTGCTAAATAGGGGAAAGCTCTCGTGGACCTCCCCGGCCTGCTCACCAAGACAACTCAGTCCCCCAGATAGGGCCCTCCAGGGGAAGCCCTCAAAGCTCCTTATCCCCTCTTTGAGTATTGGAAACCAGCTAAAAAGAGCGATGCCATACTGGCCCTCAAAAAGCCCGAACCCCTTAAGGTCAAATGGTTGAGGGAGGCCTGTGGACACCCCTGAGTTCGTGGGCCCTATGTAATGGTAAGGGTAGTGAAGAGGGGCATCGCCCCTTTGAAGAAAATTTTCAAGGAACAACCGAGGAGCCTCAGGGCGGGTTTCTATCTCGTTTATGGAAAGAACATCCGGCCTCAATTTTTTTATGATGGCCGATGCGGATAAAACTTGAGGGTGCTCAGACTCAAGGAGCTTCCCCACAGTGAGATCTCTTATATTGAAATGGCCGAACCTTATGCGCATCATTTTTACAGTATACCTGAAAAAATTTGCTACTTACGTTACTTATTTAGGCCTTGACATATCTGAAATCAATACGTATACTACACGTATATAATGGAGGATTTCAATGCAAAAGAAGTTGACTATAACAGTAGATGAGGAAGTTTATGCGGGCCTTCATAAGACCATTGGCCCACGCAAAATTAGCAAATTTGTTGAGGAACTGGTGCGCCCTCATGTCGTACGCCCAAATCTGGAAGCGGCTTACAACCAAATGGCAAAAGACAAAAAGCGGGAAGAGAAAGCCCTGGAATGGGCAGAGGCAACTTTTAAGGATATAGCCCATGAAAAGAGGTGAGGTTTGGTGGGTTAATTTTGATCCCTCCGTTGGCGGAGAGATTAGGAAGAAACGCCCTGCTGTCATCGTAAGTAATGATGCGTCAAATAAGTTCCTCAATCGAGTTCAAGTTGTTCCTCTTACAAGTAAGACAGACCGTCTGTATCCCAGTGAAGCGCTTGTTATATTTGACGGCAAAGAAAGCAAGGCCATGGCCGATCAATTGGCTACTGTAAGCAAGTTGAGACTATTCAAACGTGCCGGAGTACTTTCAGAAAAAGATATGCTGAGGATTGGCGAGGCGATTAAAATACAATTAGATATTTACTGAAATTGGGCTAACAATAAAATCCAACCGCCGCACAGTTCAGGCGTTATGCATAAATTAAAACTCAGTATTTTACTTCTTATTTCCGTGCTTGCTGGGTGTGCTGGTTATGGGCGTCTGTTAATTGAAAGCTATACGAATCCGTTAGAGCCACAGATCTTCAAGCATGCAGACGGAACAGAAAGCCTCTATTACCAATTCTCCATTGGAGATGGGACGAATGCCGACACGTATCTCTTTTTTATCGGGGGTTCTGGGTGTCACAGCCATAAGTATTACCTTCGGCAATACCTTGAAGGCTTATCCGGAAACATAAAGGTTTTGGCCTTGCAAAAGCGAGCTGTCGGGGACAGGACCACGGGACTATTTGGTTGCAGCGATCAGTTCCACGAGTTCGATTATTTTGCGCAGTGGGTCTCTGATCAAAGCCAATTCGTATCACGGATACTAAACTCCGCCACGATAAAACCGCGAAAGGTTCTCATGTTTGGAGTTTCCGAAGGGGCTAATGTGGCCGCTGCAATCGCAGCAAGCGAGTCGAGAGTGACCCATCTGGCAATAATTGGGCATGGGGGTATGAAGCAGATTGATGAATTGCGAATACTTGCCGGGAAAAATAAATTTCCCGATGACATCGAAAATAATTATCGCAAAATACTGACTGACCCGACCAGTACGTCGAAAAGAGTATACGGCCATGGTTACCGCTATTGGGCTTCAGCTCTCGATTTAGATCCTATGGACTTCTATTCAAAGCTGACCATTCCCGTATTGGTTGGCTTCGGTGAGAATGATTCCAGCGTACCTGTTGAGGCGGTGTACTACATGAAAGAGCGTTTCCAGGCGTTAGGAAAATCCAATCTTACGCTGTTCATTTACCCAGGAGCAGATCATGTATTGAATGCAAATGGCAAATCTTTTCGGCCTGATTTTTTTAAGAAACTTACAGATTGGCTGTGAAGGATGAATGTAAGAGATAAAATGGAGAAGGTAGTTTTCAAGAACAATAAAGGCCTCAATCTCGTTGCCAATATCATGGGGCGTGATGAGAAGATGTCCAGACCCATTGTGATCTTTGCCCATGGATTGAATAGCAGTAAGGACAGCCCGAGGAATCTGTATATTGCCGAGGGACTGGTGGAAAAGGGATTCTGCTGCTTTCTCCCCGACTTTACAGGACACGGTGAAAGCAAAGGGGATGCCTCTGATGCCACTGTTGAGCAATTTGCCCGGGACCTTGAAGCATCTCTTAACTACATCGACTCCATAAAAGGGATTGACCCCATGAGAATAGGAATATGTGGTTCAAGCATGGGAGGGACGGCTGCCCTTGTCAGATCAAGTATTGATGGGCGTATCATGGCTCTGGCACTGCGGTCCGCCCCAGCGGAGGGATACCTCCAGAACGCCCGCCAGATCCGGATACCAGTATTGATAGTTCAGGGTGACGCAGACCCAATAATGAAAGAAAGCCTTATTCTCTATGAGCATATTTCCGGAGATAAAAAGTTCGTCCTGATTAAAGGTGCAGACCACCTGTATTCGAGGGAGGAGCATATAAGAGAGGCACGGAATGCCATAGTGCAGTGGTTTGTTGAAAGGTTGGGTTCAGAAAGCAGATCAGGAATCTTCAGGGACAGGAGAGATGCAGGGGTTAAACTGGCGGATGAATTAAAGGATTATAAAGACAGAAAAGATGTCCTGGTATTGGCCCTTCCGAGGGGAGGCGTGATTACAGGGTATGAAGTTGCATCCTTTCTTCGTTGTCCTCTCGACATAATCATTGTCAGAAAAATAGGCTTCCCTGGAGAGCCGGAACTGGCCGTAGGAGCGGTCTCAGAGACAGGGACTGTCTTTTTAAATCAATCCATAATATCAACTTACGGGGTTTCCGATAAGTACATCAATGGCGAGATTTCCAGCCAGAAGGCAGAGATTCAAAGGAGGGTTGACTTATACCGGAAGGGGAAAAAGATACCAGATCTAAAGGAGAAGGTCATTATATTGGTTGATGATGGAATTGCCACAGGAGCTACGATGAAGGCAGCCATCTCAGCACTAAAGGCTGAAGGTATAAAGAGGTTGGTTGCAGCCATTCCGGTTGCTCCCCCTGAAACCGCTGAGGAACTGAGGCAAGAGGTGGATGAACTGGTCTGCCTTGAAACCCCTTATGACTTCATGGCAGTCGGGTCATATTATCAGGATTTTACACAGGTAAGTGATGAGGAAGTTGTGGAGATTTTAGAAAGGATGGTCAGGGGTGATAAATTTCTCTGGGGAACCGGGAACAATTAAAGAAAGAATTTAAATTATGGGTTAACTGTTTTTCTGTTTTGGCTGGAGTTGGTTAAAATTGTCAAAAGGGATATATGGCGGTTACAAAAAATTACATTCAGGGGCTTGGTTATTCTGAGCCCTTTTTTCTTGCCCTATTTTGACTCTTGACATTAGCTGTCACGTGTTTTATTGTATATATAAAAATACATACGAGGTGAAGATATGAAATATGCAAACATAAAAGAGCTTCAAAAGGATGCATCAGGCATTATCAGCCGTGTGGAAAAAGGAGAGGATGTTATAATCACAAAGCGTGGCAAACCTGCTGCTGTAATCTATCCTCTGACAGAAGATGTAATTGAAGATTACATGATTCAGCACAGTCCCTCTATAAGAAAAAAAATTGAAGAAGGCTTAAAGGATGTCCGAGAAGGCAGGGTTACACCTATTGATGAATTATTAAAAGCTCGAAGGGCAAGAAAGCGTGCCAAAGTATAAGGTTGGTTTTACTGACAAAGCCTTGAATGACATGGATGATATACCTGATACTGATTTTGAAAAAATCCACAAGGCATGTAAAAGACTTGAAAACAATCCACTACCTGACGGCAAACACATAAAGAAACTCAAAGGATATAAAGACCTGTATAGGCTAAGGATGGGAGACTACAGGGCTGTTTTTGAATGGAAAGGGGAATATATAACTGTTATTAGGATACTTACAAGGCAGGATTTCGGGAAGAGGTTTTAAGAAGAGGTTAAACAATGAAAAGCGACCTTGATGAACACATTGAGAGGCATTTAATAGAAGACTTGTAATCTCCTTGCAGAGGCAATATATAAAACAGACTCTCCCATACTTAGATAAGTTAAGAAGGAACAGTGGGTTACCACCATAAGTCCTTGATTTGGCTGGTGCCGGAGGCCGGATTTGAACCGGCACGGAGTAGAACCCCGAGGGATTTTAAGTCCCTTGCGTCTACCAGTTCCGCCACTCCGGCATGTGAGGTTTTTTAACATTTTATTTAATCAAACGTCAATCCCGCTACAAAATCCCCTTGACTCCTTATACCCTAAATGGCAAAAATATCTTATGGATTTAAAGGCCTACCTCGAAAAGAAAAAAGATCTGGTCGATGGAGCGCTCAGGGCTTATCTGTCTTCGCTAATAAAAAGTGATTCCCTGCCAGAACGCCTTTATAATTCTATCAGCTATTCACTTATGGCAGGGGGCAAACGTTTAAGGCCAATCCTTGCAATTGCAGCATACGAGGCATGCGGAGGCACAGGAGATAAAGTCTTACCTGTAGCAGCAGCCCTTGAGCTGATACATACATACTCTTTGATCCATGACGACCTTCCATCCATGGATAACGACGACCTGAGAAGGGGCAAACCTACAAACCACAGGGTCTTTGGCGAGGCAACTGCAATTCTTACAGGTGATGCGTTACTCACAGATGCCTTTAACTTAATCTCTGAATCAAAAGCAGACCCAGAGGTTCTGTTAAATGTAATCAAGGAAATTTCCAGGGCATCCGGTTCCAGAGGGATGGTGGGCGGCCAGGCAGCAGACATCTATGCAGAGGGCAATATTATTGGAGAAAATGAGATCCGGTATATCCACGCACACAAGACAGCGGCCCTTATAAGGACATCTCTGAGGGTTGGAGTCTTAATGGCAGAAGCATCCCCGGAAAAACTTCATTCTCTGACAAGGTACGGAGAGGGCATAGGCCTTGCCTTTCAAATAGTTGATGACATCCTCGATGTGGAGGGCAGCAGTGAAGAGCTCGGAAAATCAACAGGAGCGGATTCTGGTAAAGGTAAGAACACATATCCCAGTATCTTTGGCCTTGAAGAATCAAAGAAAAAGGCAGAGGCGTTAATAAAAAATTCTCTGAAGGCTATTGAGGGTTTTGACGAGAAGGCAGAGCCTTTAAGAGAGATTGCAATGTATGTCTTGAAGAGGAGGAATTAAAGTGTTGATTGATTCTATAACAAGCCCTGATGATTTGAAAAACCTTACCCTCGCAGAGCTCAAAGAACTTTCCATGGAGCTAAGGGACATTATTATTGAAAGAGTGGCTATAAATGGCGGTCACCTTGCCTCAAACTTAGGCGCCGTTGACCTGACGATTGCGCTGCATTATGTATTTGATTCTCCAAAGGACAAGATAATATGGGATGTGGGCCACCAGTCTTATGCCCATAAACTGATTACAGGAAGGCTTGCTGCCTTCTCAACCCTCAGGCAGTACAAAGGTATCTCAGGCTTTCCCAGGCCTGATGAAAGTCCCCACGATGCCTTTGGCACAGGCCACAGCTCAACATCTATATCGGCTGCATCAGGAATCATCGAGGCGCGGGATCAGAAAAAGGAGGATTTCAAGGTAATAGCTGTAATTGGCGATGGCGCCATGACTGCCGGCCTTGCCTTTGAGGGACTCAACCATGCAGGTCATCTAAAAAAAGATTTGATTGTTATCCTGAATGACAATGAGATGTCTATTTCGCCGAATGTAGGAGCCCTGTCAGCCTATCTCAGCAAACTCATGACAGGCGACTTTTACACAAAGATTAAAAAAGAAACAAAATCCTTTTTAGAAGGCATCCCGAAAGTTGGAGAGCCTGTCCTGAAAATGGCAAAAAAGGCAGAGGACACTGTAAAGGGCTTTTTTATCCCAGGAATGCTTTTTGAGGAGCTGGGTTTTGAGTATGTCGGCCCGATCGATGGCCACAAAATAGAAGCCATGATAGAGGCCTTTGAAAGATTCAGGGATTTTCCTGAGCCGGTCTTAATCCATGTCATAACCAAAAAAGGGAAAGGCTATCAGCCTGCAGAGAAAAATCCCTGCCTCTTTCACGGCATTGGCCCATTTGACATAGAAACAGGAAGCCAGACAATGCATCCATCTGTGAGCTTCAGTGAAGTCTTTGGCAGTTGCCTTGTCAGGCTTGCGAGGGATGACAGCCGCATTGTTGCAATAACAGCAGCAATGACCGAAGGCACAGGGCTCGATAAATTTGCTAAAGCATTTCCAAGGAGATTCTACGATGTGGGGATTGCTGAGCCCCATGCAGTGACCTTTGCAGCAGGGCTTGCAAGTCAGGGCTTGAGGCCGGTCGTGGCAATTTATTCAACATTTCTCCAGAGGGCTTATGATGAGATCGTGCATGATGTCTGTCTGCAGAACCTTCCAGTGGTATTTGTCATTGACAGGGCAGGCATTGTCGGAGAAGACGGGCCAACCCATCACGGAGCATTCGACCTGTCCTATCTCAGACATATCCCCAATATAGTAGTTATGGCGCCAAAGGACGGAAACGAATTACAGCACATGCTCAAGACCGCCCTCTCCTATAACGGGCCGAGTGCAATAAGGTATCCGAGAGGTAAGGCCATAGATGTGTCAATCGAAGATTCCCGCCACAGGCGGGTCGCCGAGGAGACGCACCGAATGGACAAAGAATTAAAAGAACTCCTGATAGGGGAGGCAGAAATCCTCAGACACGGAGGCGATATTTTAATCATTGCAGCAGGAAGCTCTGTAAAACCAGCACTTGAAGCCTCAGGGCATCTGTTAAAGTTCGGAATAGATGCTACCGTGGTCAATGCAAGGTTCGTCAAGCCAATAGATAAAAACCTCATTGGCTCTCTCGCGAGAGAGATCCCGAATGTCCTTACAGTAGAAGAGAATGCCCTAAAGGGAGGCTTTGGCAGTGCGGTGCTCGAATACTTGTCAGAGCTCGATATCAAGGACCTTAAAATAAAAAGACTTGGCCTCCCGGACAGGTTTATAGAGCAGGGCTCACAGGGCCTGCTCAGGAAAAAACTCGGCCTGGATGCAGAAGGCATTGCCAGAGAGGCTCTTTCTATGGCGGCAAAATTGCCGATAGGGAAAGCTGTCTCAGAATTTTTATAATCGACAGATATTTATATTCTGTTTTAGCTGTTTTAATTGCAATGTTTTTTACCAGGTCCATAAAGGTCTTTTTTATAAGGTGTCGTATAAAAATTCTTCGCCAGCCTTCCCTATCCGTCTTATTAGTTTTACTGCAATTTTTAGTTCTATTTATATTCCTATGATACGCCAGGTGAAAAAGATCCGCCTCGACAGATTACTCGTTGAGAGAGGGCTTATTGAGAGCAGGGAAAAGGCCAGGGCATTGATTTTAGAGGGGAACGTCCTTGTCAATGGCATGAGGGTTGATAAGGCAGGGGCTATGGTAATGGCTGATGCGCCTTTAGAAATTTTGCAAAAAATGCCCTATGTGAGCCGCGGAGGCATCAAGATCGAGGAGGCTATCAGAAACTTCAAAATAAATATTGAAGGCAGGACAGCTATGGATGTCGGCGCCTCTACAGGAGGATTTACTGACTGCCTTTTACAGCACGGAGCCAGAAAGGTTTATGCAATTGATGTTGGGTACGGACAGTTTGCGTGGAGTCTGAGGCATAACCCGAAAGTAGTTCTTCTGGAGAAAACAAATATCAGGTATCTCAAAAAAGAGCTTATAAAAGATGTAATTGATATAGCTACTATTGATGTATCATTTATCTCAATCTTAAAAGTCATCCCAAAAGTCTTAGAGTTTCTGACACCTTACGGAGAGATCATTGCCCTCATAAAGCCACAGTTCGAGGCAGGAAGGGAGAGCGTCGGTAAAGGAGGAGTAGTAAGGGATGAAGCAAAAAGACTTGAGGTTGTTGAGAAAATAAAAATAAAGGCTCAGGAAATGGGCCTTAAAGTCATAGGCGTAGTTCAATCTCCACTGCCTGGACCTAAAGGGAATATTGAGTATTTTATATACCTGAAGAAAAACGGCTAACCCCTCCCGAGCACTATTTTTTAAATTGACCCACGGCTTTTTGTTATGTATCATAAAAATTGTGGAAGACCTGAAGTTAATAGCCCTTGACCTTTCAGCCCTCTCAGAAGATGTGATTCAAATACTCCTCACAGACCGCACTGTTGAGCCGTCCTTCTTTGATGAGGTAGCAAGAGCCAACACCCACAGGCCAGAGATATTGCAATACCTCCTCAGACACCCAAGAACACCCGACCCAACAAGAGAATTTGTGGCCCAGACACTTCAGGTTCCGGCTGTCCAGGTCATAGAGGAAGAGCTGACAGAAGAACAAAAGGCACAAACACTCCTGCTGAGGGTTCAGAGGATGAGGGTAGGCGAAAGGATTCAGCTTGCACTGAAGGGTGGTAGAGATATCAGGTCAATCCTGATAAGGGATCCCAATAAAGAGGTAATGTTGACGGTCCTTGAAAACCCAAAGATAACAGAAGGCGAAATTGAATTGATTGCAAAGTCGCGGAACTCCTCTGAGGAAGTCCTGCGGACAATTGCAAAAAAAAGGGAGTGGCTTAAAAGTTACTACATCATACTGGCCCTCGTGACAAATCCCAAGACCCCGGCAGGTATTGCCTTAAACCACATAAGCACCTTGCGGATTAAAGACTTAGCGATGATTGAGAACAATAAAAATGTCGCAGATGTTGTAAGGGCAGCAGCAAAAAAGTTAGTAGAGGCGAGGAGGCCAAAATAAAATTTGAAGGATTATTATGAGGCATTAGGCATAAGCCAGAATGCGAGTCAATCAGAGATAAAGAGCGCCTACAGGAATCTCGTCAAACAGTACCATCCCGATAACCCTTCTTCAAAAGACCTGGTAAATGCTGAGGAGAAATTCCTCCTGATAAATGAGGCATATGAAACACTGATAGATGAAAGCCGGCGTAAGGTTTACGATGAATCTATTGCCCTAAAAGCTGCAGGGAAGACAGTTTCCGGAGAAAGCATAAAAGACAGGGCAAGGAATTACTTCTACCATGGTAGAAAGGCTTATAAGGCCGGCAATTTTAATAAAGCTATAAACTTATTCCAGACGGCAATAAACCTGGACTCGCAAAGTCCTCTTTACTATTCGTGGCTCGGACTTGCACTATCAAACATGCCAGATAAATTATCCGAAGCCAAAAAATGGTGTGAAAAGGCAATAAAGCTCTCACCTCATAATTCCGACTATTATGTAAATTTAGCCCTTATTTACAGAGAAGCAGGGATAAAATCCATGGCTGTCAGATACCTCAAAGAAGCCCTCAAGTGGGACCCTGAAAACCAGAGAGCCCTTTCATGGCTATATGAACTCGAAGATAAGAAAACTAACTTTAAAGACAGGTTGAAAGGTTTTTTTCAATCGGGGTTAAAAAAATAATTGAAAATTTTTTATAAATATGTTTTAAATGTATTCTTAAAAAGATAGGTCCTGTTAGAAATTCTATTTCTAACAGGATACGAAAGGAGAAAATATTGAAGACACTATTCTCGACAATAACTGATGAGGAGTTGATTTATGAAAAACCCCGAAGAAGTCGGAAGCCGGAACCCTCGGGAATCGGGATGCCAAAACTTCAGCAAGCCTTACCAATGCCGAGGAAGTTTTCCCTTGTAGCAGCTTGCTCTGAAGGCAGGACTGAACTTACAGCATTTGACAGGGCATTGCTCAAGGCAGGTGTTGGAAATGTAAATCTTCTAAAAGTCAGCAGCATCCTGCCGCCAAATGCACGGTTCAGCGAATCCCTCGACATAAGGCCAGGCTCACTCCTGCCAATAGCTTATGGTTCCATGACAAGCTCCAATCCAGGCGAGCTGATTGCAGCATCAGTCGGTATAGGAATCTCTTCAGAAGAAAGCTACGGAGTGATAATGGAGTTCTCCGGCTCCTGCTCAAAAGATGAAGCCCTGGAGAGGGTTTCGGACATGGTTAGAGAGGCATTTGAAGTCAGAGAGTTGCCTTTAAGAAATCTGATGGTAAAAGGTGTCGAGCACCGGGTCGAAAAGATAGGCTGCGTATTTGCGGCTGTTCCACTGTGGTATTAAAAAGTGGAACTCTGGTTTACCGAAAAGCAGACAGAAAACCTTGGCTTATCCATAAAAGTAAAAGAGACCATTTACAGAGAGCGCTCAGAGTATCAGGACATCCTGATAGTTGAAAGCCTTCAGTTTGGAAGAACCCTCCTCCTCGACGGCACATTTCAGACAACAGAAAAAGACGAATTTTTTTATCACGAGATGCTCACTCATGTAGGGCTCTCTGCACATCCAGAGCCAAGGAAAGTCCTCATCATAGGAGGTGGCGATGGAGGTGCTGTCAGGGAAGCCTTAAAACATTCCTCAGTTGAGCAGGTAGTATTAGTAGAAATAGACGGAAAGGTAATAGAGGCATCAAAAAGGTATCTGCCTTTGATAAGCTCCTGCCTTGATGACCCGAAGGTTAAAGTGCTCGTTACAGATGGGATTAAATATCTCAAAAAGACAACTGAAGGCTTCGACGTGATTTTAATAGACTCCACAGACCCTGTAGGCCCTGCTGTAGGCCTTTTTGAACATGAATTTTACTCCTCTGTTAATAAGGCACTTAATCCCGAGGGTTTTTTGGTTGCCCAGACAGAATCCCCTTTTCTCCACACTGATTTGATTGTAAGGGTCAACAGGACTCTTTCTGAAATCTTCCCGACTGTCAAAGTCTATCTTGCACCTGTGCCAACCTATCCAACAGGCTACTGGAGCTTTACCATAGCTTCTAAAACACATGACCCATCCATTCCAAGGCGGCAGATAGAGGGGCCAACCAGATACTACAATCAGGACATACACCGGGCATCCTTTTCACTCCCTTCTTTTCTGAAGGACGCCCTTGAATGATAGAGCCGGTTAAGCCTTTCCTGGGCAGCAGGAAAAATTACAATGCATCCTCCATCATTATTTTCAGTGTGCCACTCGATGCAACAACTACCTTCAGGCCAGGGGCACGTTTTGGCCCATCTTCAATAAGAGACGCCTCTTATGTGCTTGAGGAGCACGACTACATTACAGGAGAGGATATTTTAGATGTTCCATTTCATGACCTTGGAGAGCTTCAGCTTTCAGGAGACCTCAGCGCTGCTCTTAATGAAATCAAAAAAGCAGCAGATAAAATTTTAAAGGACAGCAAAAAACCGCTTGCCCTCGGAGGAGAACACCTTATAACATATCCACTGATTCAGGCCATGATTAAAAAATATTCAGACCTGCATGTAATCGTATTTGACGCACATACAGATTTAAGAGACGAATACCTCGGGCTCAAGACCTCTCATGCAACAGTGATGAGAAGGGTCTATGACCTCTTAGGGCCTAAGAGGCTATATCAGTTTGGGGTAAGGTCGGGTTCAAAGGAAGAGAAGGACTTTTCACCGGGCAGAATAATAGGCTCATCATTTCCAGGAAAAAATCTCTTGAACAAACTGAAGGCAAAACCAGTATATTTAAGCATTGATATAGATGTCTTAGAGCCTGCATCTGCGCCCGGCACAGGGACGCCTGAACCATGCGGATGGAGCACAAAAGAGCTTATAAACTCTATCAAGGCACTCAGGGGATTAAATGTTATCGGGGCAGACCTCGTTGAGGTCTCTCCGCACCATGACCCCTCAGGCATAACAGCCATCAATGCTGCAAGGGCAGTCAGGGAACTATTGCACCTGTTACATAAGACAAAATTCTAAATCCAAAACTATGACCCTTATCGAGGCGCAAGATCTTACAAAGAATTTCAACTCCCTCTGTGCGGTTGATAATATCAACTTCTCCATTCATAAACAGGAGTGTTTCGGCTTTCTCGGCCCCAATGGTGCAGGAAAGACAACTACCATGAAGATGATTTACTGCATGGTTCCACCCTCTAAAGGCACAATACACGTCTTTGGCCTTGATGTGCGTAAAGAGTCGCGGAAAATTAAAGGAAGAATTGGAGTAATGCCCCAGGAGGACAACCTCGACCCTGACCTCACTGTATATGAAAACCTGATAGTTTATTCAAGATATTTTGACATACCCCGCAATGAGTCCAGGAAAAGGGCTTATGAGCTGCTCCAGTTTGTTGAGCTGTGGGAAAAGCAGGGAGTAAACATAAGGAGCCTCTCAGGAGGAATGAAGCGGAGGCTTATTTTAGCAAGGTCATTGATAAATCAGCCTGAAATACTCATCCTCGACGAACCCACAACAGGCCTTGATCCGCACAGCCGCCATATGGTATGGCAGAGGCTTGAGGAGCTTAAAAAAAATGGTACTACCATTATTTTAACCACCCATTACATGGAAGAAGCCGAGAGGTTGTGCGACAGGGTTGCGATTATGGACGCAGGGAAAATAGTTTCTGCAGGAAGTCCGAAAGAACTCATGGACAGATATGGCGGCAATCTTGAAGATGTTTATTTAAAATTAACAGGAAAGACTCTTAATGCTTAAAGAACACAAAATAAATCTACACCCCAAAAAGGCATTCAGGGTCTGGCAGAGAAACCTGACAGTTTACAGAAAGCTCTACAAATCAAGCCTTATTGTGAACTTTGTCGAGCCGATGATATATCTCCTTGCAATTGGAATAGGCCTCGGAGCATATGTGAAAGAAATAAACGGCGTGCCATATTTAAACTTTATTGCCCCTGGAATCCTCGCATCTTCTGCCATGTTTGCGGCATCCTTTGAGTGCACCTATGGTAGTTTTGTAAGGATGACCTATCAGAAGACCTTTGACGCCATACTCGCAACACCAGTAAATATAGAAGACCTTGTCCTCGGAGAACTCCTCTGGGGAACAACAAAGAGCGTGATCTATGGAAGCATCATCCTCGTTGTGATAGCAGCCTTTGGCCTTGTCGAATCTCCACTTGTGATTTTCCTTCCATTGATACTCATTGTAAGCGGCCTTCTCTTTGCAGAAATAGCAATGATATTCACATCCATATCACCTGGCATAGACACATTCAATTACTTCTTTACCCTTTTTATGACCCCTATGTTTCTCTTCTCAGGCATCTTCTTCCCACTGGATGGCCTTCCTCCAATAATCGGACAGATTGCTGAATTTACTCCGCTTTATCATCTCGTCAATGTCTGCCGATCATTAACATTCGGAAAAGCCATGCCCCTCATGGATATACTCTATCTGCTTGCTGCAGCCTCCATCCTCCTCTATCCTCCAATAGCACTTATAAGGAGAAGGCTTATCAAGTAAACCCGGTAGAAAAATTGTTCTACCAGGGTCACAATTCCTCTACAAACAGATTCTCTTTCTTCTCTTTCCCTATTGTCGTCTCAGGGCCATGACCTGGAAAGACTATCGTGTCTTCTGGCAGATCGAGGAGTCTTTTGAAGGATTCTCTTAGCTTTGTCATATCTCCACCGTGAAAATCTGTCCTTCCAACAGAGCCCTGGAAAAGGGTATCGCCTGTTATTAAATGGTCATTGCCATAAAGGCATATCCCTCCTGGACTGTGCCCTGGTGTGTGGAGGACATTGAATGTCATACTGCCTATCTTTAGGCTATCTCCTTCATTAAGAAAACCGTCTGGCTCTGGAAGGGCATTGAGGTCAAAACCCCAGAAGGCTGCCTGGTCTTGAGCACCAGCGTATAATTCACTGTCACCTTTATGGATTAACAGTTTTGCTCCTGTAGCATCTCTGAGGTCTCCTACTGCCCCTACGTGGTCAAAGTGGGCATGCGTGCATACAATGGTGGTTACCCTGAGTCCTGTCTCTTCGATGAGGTCTAATATCCTGTCAGGTTCATCTCCAGGGTCAACTACCAGTGTATCTCCTGTGACTTCGTCGCTAATAATATAACAGTTTGCCTCAAGAGGCCCAACAACGAGTTTTCTGATAATCATTATCCTCCTCTGTCACCCCATAAAGCCAGTAAACAATCTCATCTATTTTTTCATCGGTAACCTCAATTTCTCGTTCTATTTTATCACGCTCTGAGGAAGGAGGAAAGGTAGCTTTTTTATGCAGTTCAAGCATGCAATACTAATTCTTCCAGTTTTCTACTTTTAGTCCTTCGATTCGTCCAAAATGCTCAATATTATCAGTAACCATGACAAAATTATTTGATAAGGCAATGCCTGCAATCAATATATCTATGTCATCAATGAGTCTCCCTGATTTTTTAAGCGAAGCATAAATTTTACAGGAGGCTGAAATGCTCGCCTTATCGAGATTTATAATATCTATGAGTTCACAAAATTTCTCAAATTCAGCAATTCTTTTATTTGCATCAATGCTTTGAAGTCCACTGACAATTTCATAGTAAGAAATAATGGGAATGGAAAGCAGATCAATATTGCCAGAGATTTTTTCTTTGAAATTTTCAATACCTTTGAGGTAGTAAGAGATGATATTAGTATCTAACAGATATTTTCTCACAGAATCCTTTCTCTGTAAGTTCTTTTACGTCTCGCCTGTATATCGTCAAGTACTGCGGTTTCTTTAGGGGACATGCCTTTCCAAATTCCAAAAAACTTTACTGCCTCACTGTACCGGTCTTTGGGAGCTTTTTTCTTGCTCTCAATCTCCACTCTGAAAAGATGAACAACATCATAAAGCTCAGCAATTTTGTCTTTTGGTATCTTTTCGACTTCTTTAATTATCTTCTCCTTGATACTTGCCATAGTAACCACCTCCTTTTGATTGATTATAGCATAATAGGACTGCGCCTTAACGCTCCTTTCCCCCCTCTTATCTTAATAGGGAGGACTACTTGCCCTTAATTATCTTTGTTTTACCTCTATCAAGAACTCCTTAGAGTGCTTTTAAAAGAGCAAAATTAAAGACCAGTCCCTACCGATTTTCTGTTGCCGGAAATAATTCAGTCCTGCTATTCTTTTTTATTGTTTTTTTTTTATTACCC
>JACROP010000043.1 GCA_016214385.1 Nitrospirota bacterium | reverse complement strand
GCACTGAGGGATAAAAAGTGAAGATATGTTTTAAAAATTCTCTGTGTCTCTGTGCCTCAGTGGTTATTCTTATCTCTGTAGTTTTATTAAAATTTATCTCTGTGTCCTCTGTGGTTAACGCATTTTCAGAATTCTTTCAATTATTGCTGTTGTAGAGATTCCTTTAACAAAGGGAAGGCTGTGGGTCTCTCTTACAATATTGCTTCCGACTATGTCTTCTTTTTTCCAGTCACCGCCTTTAACGAGGATATCTGGCTGGATTTCTTTTATTAATTCATAGGGCGTCTCTTCATCAAAGAGGACAACAAAATCAACCATCTGTAATGCCGCAAGAACCTCGCCACGTTCAGCCTCAGGCGTTATCGGCCTTCCATGCTTTATATTTGCCACAGACCTGTCAGTGTTTAATCCAACCACAAGGATATCGCCGAGTGCTTTTGCCTCCCTCAGGTAGCGGACATGGCCTACATGGATCAGGTCAAAACAGCCATTGGTGAAGACAATCTTTTTACCCTGGGCTTTAAGCTTTGGCAGTGTATTTTTTAGCTCTGCCAGCTCTATAATCTTGCTTCTCATTAAAAAGATCCTTCGTCGCTCCGCTCCTCAGGATAAATAAAACCATATTTGGTTTTATTTAATTTAACAGCGAGTTAACTACATTGTCAAATTTAGTTAAGCTCCCTATCTACTCCATTGGGCAATCTCCCTCAAAAAGCTTTTCCCCTTTATTGCCCCTTTAATATCAAATGCTTCTAAAATTGTGGCCCCTACATCTGAAAAGCTTTCCCTTAAACCAAGGTCTTTGCCTGCTTTAAAAGATGGGCCATAAACAAGGAGTGGCACATATTCCCTTGAGTGGTCTGTGCTTGGTGTGGTCGGGTCACAGCCGTGGTCTGCAGTGAGAATTAAAAAATCCTGCTCGCCAAGCATTTCAAGAATTTCAGGCAGCCTTGCATCAAATGCCTCAAGGGCATTTGCATATCCATGTGGGTTATTTCTATGCCCGTATAATGTGTCAAAGTCCACGAGGGTTGTGAAGATAAGCCCCTTTTTGAGGCCTTTAAAATTCTCAGTGGTTTTAGATATCCCTTCATCGGTCCCTGTTACTGAGACCGTTTTTGTAAAGCCCCTTCCTGCAAATATATCTTTGACCTTTCCTATGCTTATCACATCGAGCCCTTTATCGACTAGATACTCAAGGACTGTTTTCGCAGGTGGTGGAAGGCTATAGTCTCTTCTCTTTGGCGTTCTAACAAAATTCCCTGGTTTTCCAATAAAGGGTCTTGCAATGACACGGCAGACATTATGGGGTGGCTGCAGGATTTTCCTTGCTGCCTCACACATTTGATACAGATTCTCAAGAGGTATGACATCTTCATGTGCAGCTATCTGAAAGACGCTATCCGCAGATGTGTAGACAATGGGCCTGCCTGTTTTTATGTGTTCAGGGCCGAGCTCTTTTATTATCTCTGTCCCTGATGCAGGCTTATTTCCGAGGATTCGTCTTCCGATGGCCTTTTCAAAGGCATTGATTATTTCTTGAGGAAAGCCTTCTGGATAAGTTGGAAATGGCCTGTCTACAGGCACTCCCATAAGTTCCCAGTGTCCTGAGGTTGTGTCTTTTGCAGGAGAGACTTCTTTCATCCTGCCGTAAGAGCCAATAGGTTTTTCTGATTTTTTAATGCCCGTAAAGTCTCCGAGAAGACCAAGGCCGAGTGCCTCTAAATTCGGAAGGTTCAAACCTCCAACAGCCTTTGCAATATTTCCGAGTGTATTGCTGCCCTTATCGCCAAATTCCCCTGCATCAGGAAGCTCACCAATACCAAGACTATCAATGATAATTAATATTACTCTTTCAAACATTGATTATAGAATAACACACATTTCACTTCTTACTTCCCACTTCTCACTTCTCACTGCTCACTTCTCACTGCTCACTGCCTCTGTCCCCACTTCATTGAATTTTTGTCTTGACATTCTATTTAAACTTTGGCTATAAAAAATATTGTGCAATTAGATTTAGATATTGTTTATTGCCCCAACAGGAGATGTAAAGACTTCGGCAAAAAAGGCCGTGGCAACATAGCAATAATCGACCGCTATGGCAAGAACAAGCGCAAATTACTCAGGTGTCGTAGCTGCGGCTTCAGATTTTCAGAAAGGCGCTGGACTATTTTCTTTGGCCTGCACACAGATGAGGGAACCATAAAGCAGGCCCTGAAGTCCCTTTTTGAAGGCAATAGCATCAGAAAGACAGCCGAAGAAGTAGGCCTTGATAAGGACACTGTTCAGAGGATATGGAAAAGGGTTGTTGAGAACTGGGAAAAGGCAGTTGAGCAGTTTCTCGAAGGTTTAGACCTTGAAGACATAGAGTTTGAAGATTTTATTTCCTTTCCACCTGCCAATCTCTGGAGGGCAGGTATAAGCAAGAGGAAGAAAAAGGGCGGTATTATCTACGGATTCAATAAGGCAGGTTCTTTTTAGTGGAGAATAAAATAAGGGTTGCAATAGCCGGGGTTGGCAATTGTGCAAGCTCGCTTGTTCAGGGGATAGAGTATTATAAAACTCTGAGTGAAAACGACCCGCACAAATCTCTCGGACTCATGCATTACAACCTCGGCGGCTATAGGCCTGAGGATATAGAGATAGTTGCTGCCTTTGACATTGATGAAAGAAAAGTAGGGAAGCCGATTTCCGAGGCAATATTTGCCAGGCCTAACTGCACCAAAATTTTCTGTAACAGCCTGAAGGATCACAAGACTAAGGTGGCAATGGGAGAGGTTCTTGATGGTGTTTCTCCGCACATGGCTGATTACCCGGATGATAAGCGTTTTATAGTGGCCAGGGAAAGGCCATGTAATGTAGAGAAGGTTCTGAAGGAGAGCGGTGCCCATATGCTTCTGAATTACCTGCCAGTTGGTTCTGAAAAAGCAACTGCCTTTTATGCAGAGGCGTGCCTTAACACAGGCGTGAGCTTTATAAATTGTATTCCAGTTTTTATTGCATCAGATGAAGAATGGGCAAAAAGGTTTGAAGAAAAAGGTATACCCATAATCGGCGATGATGTAAAGAGCCAGATTGGCGCAACCATAATACACCGCACCCTGACCAGATTATTTCAGGACAGAGGAGTAAAGATAGACAGCACATACCAGCTTAATGTAGGCGGCAATACAGATTTCCTTAATATGCTCAATCATAGCAGGCTTAAGTTGAAAAAGATATCAAAGACAGAAGCCGTAAGGTCTCAGATGGGAAATCCACTCAAAGACGACAACATCCATATAGGCCCTTCTGACTATATCCCCTGGCTCAATGATAACAAGGTTTGCTTCTTGAGGATGGAAGGCAGGGGTTTTGGAGGGATTCCAATCAATATTGAATTGAGGCTTTCAGTTGAGGATTCTCCCAACAGCGCAGGGGTTGTTATAGATGCCATAAGATGTTGCAAGCTTGCGAGGAAGAGGGCTATCGGAGGTGTGCTGACATCTCCTTCGGCATATTTTATGAAGCACCCGATAATTCAGATGTCCGATGAAGAGGCAAGGGAAAGGGTGGAGGAGTTTATTGCTGGTAAACGGGATAGATGAAAACTAAAAAAATCAAAATGCAAAAATCAAAAGTCAAAATTATGGAATTCCTTTCCGCCCCGGCGGATCTCCGATATTTTTAATTTATGCTTAGTGCTAAACTCGGCCATTTTCTTGATAAGCCCCTTACCCCTGTTGCAAAAAAAATAAACGTTAATCCTAACATCCTCACAATTTCTGGCTTTATAATAAGTGTTATTGCCGCCTTTGTCATTCCTTATAATCTCAGGGCAGGAGGCATTCTGATTATTGTTGGCGGGCTCTTTGATATGTTCGATGGAATTGTTGCGAGGACAAATGGCAGGGCAACTGACTTTGGGGCATATCTTGATTCTGTACTCGACCGCTATGCAGATGCCTTCATCTTTCTGGCCATTGCATGGTATTTAGCTTCAACTGGAAATCACACAGGCGCTTTTTTAAGCATCGGCACTATGGTTGGTGCATTTCTCATAAGCTACGCAAGGGCAAGGGCAGAGGGCCTTGGGAAAGACTGCCACACAGGACTCATGGAACGCCCTGAAAGAGTGGTGCTTCTTGCTTTCGGTGCAATAAGCGGATGGCTTGTGCCTGTGCTCTGGCTCATGCTAATTCTTACCCATGTAACAGTAATCCAGAGAATCTATCATGTGCGGAGATTAATTAAATGAAGAGTGGTTTCCCAACTGCATTTTCAAGTTAAATTAAACTCAGGTAGTGTTGCCCTGATTCTATCTCCCTGGGCCTCAAGTCAATTGCCATTCTACTGAAAAATAGTTAAGTTTACAAATTCGAACAGCTAACTTATAATCTGTTATGGTAGAAAAAGTACGTGTGAGGTTTGCCCCGAGCCCTACTGGTTTTTTGCACCTCGGAGGCGCAAGGACTGCGCTTTTTAACTGGCTTTATGCGAGACGCCACCAAGGCATTTTTATACTCAGGATAGAGGATACAGACAGGAGCCGCTCTACAGATGAGTCAATAGAGGAAATTATTGAAGGGTTGAAATGGCTTGGCCTTGACTGGGATGAAGGGCCTTTCAGGCAGACAGACAGATTTGATGTTTATCGCAGTTATGTGGATAAACTTTTAAAAGAAGGCAATGCCTATTATTGCTATTGTAGCCCTGAGGAGCTTGAGGAGAGGCGTAAAGATGCCCTTGCAAAAGGGATGCCTCCAAAATATGACGGTAGATGCAGAAACATAGAAAGGGTTCAAGGGTTCAAGGGTTCAAGGGTTCAAGAGAAAAATGCTGCGGTGCGGTTCAAGATGCCTCAGGAAGGCCAGACAGTTGTTGACGACTTAATCAGGGGCAGGGTGGTCTTTGAAAATGCCCAACTTGATGACCTTATAATCCTCCGCTCTGATGGAACTCCCACCTATAACTTTGTTGTTGTGGTTGATGATATTGATATGAAGATAACCCATGTCATAAGGGGAGATGACCACCTTAACAATACGCCAAAACAGGTACACATATACAGGGCATTTGGCTACGAGCCGCCTTTATTTGCACACCTTCCAATGATACTCGGCTCTGATAAGACCAGGCTCAGCAAGCGCCATGGAGCAACATCTGTAACAGCGTACAGGGATTTGGGCTATCTTCCTGAGGCACTTCTCAATTACCTTGCCCGCCTTGGGTGGGCTTATGGAGACCAGGAAGTCTTTTCAAAAGAAGAATTAATAGAAAAATTCTCTCTCGAGAATGTAGGAAAGTCTCCTGCTGTTTTTAATCCTGAGAAGTTACTCTGGCTTAACAGCCAGTATATAAACCAATCTACCGAAATAAGTCTTATAGGACTTATAAGACCTATTCTTATAAAAGAGGGTATAATCAGAGAGGGGCAGGGGCTTGACAGAGAATGGCTTTCAAAGGCGATTATTACATTGAAGGAGCGGTCGAGGACCCTGCTTGAGCTTGCGAATTCATTGAGATACTATATTGCTGAATATGTTGAATACAATCCAGAGGCAAAAGAAAAATTTCTCAATAATAAGAGCCTTCCATATCTTGTCGAGTTAAGAGACGCCCTCGCTTCTCTTGATAACTTCACATCGCCTGAGATCGAGAAGATCTTTATGTCCATTGTTAATAAACACGGCATCAAGCTCGGCAACCTCGCCCAGCCTGTACGCGTCGCCATTACAGGTAATACGGTCAGCCCTGGAATCTTCGAGGTGCTTGAGATTGTGGGGAAAGAAAAGACGATAAAAAGGTTTGAGAAGGCAATAAAAGTGATTGGTGTCAATTATCAGTAAATGCTGTTTACTGTGACTGTGAATTAATTTTCTATGAGCTATATTGCTGTTATAGGTGCAGGGACATGGGGGACGACTCTTGCGATACTCCTTTCTGAGAAAGATTATGATGTATCCCTCTGGGTTTACGAGGAAGACCTGTGCGAAGAAATTATCAGGACTGGAATAAACAGCATCTATCTTCCTGATGTTGTTTTACCACGCAGCATAAAGGTCTCTCACAGGATAGATGATGTTGTAAAAAAGGCAAGGTTTATTCTTAATGTTGTCCCCACACAGTATACAAGGGCAGTATTCAAAGACGCATTGCCATACATATCCGAAGAAGCAATAATCATCAGTGCCTCAAAGGGAATAGAAAAAGGGACTCTCTTAACTGTCTCGGCCATTTTAAAAGAGCTTTCCAGTCATCAGGTTGCGGCACTCTCAGGTCCGAGCTTTGCAAAAGAGGTGATAAAAAAATTCCCCACAGCAGTGACCCTTGCAACCGGTGATGTGAAGACAGGTTTACTTCTTCAGGAAATCTTCAATACAGATTATTTCAGGGTTTATACTCACGATGATATCCTCGGCGTTGAGCTTGGTGGCGCCCTGAAAAATGTTATAGCCATTGCATCTGGAATATCAGACGCCCTCGGCCTCGGGTTTAATGCAAGGGCAGCCCTTATTACGAGAGGCCTTGCTGAGATGACCCGTCTCGGTATTGCTATGGGTGCAAAAGAGAAGACATTTTCAGGTCTCAGCGGTCTTGGAGACCTGGTTCTAACATGTACAAGTACACTCTCCAGAAATTATACTGTAGGTGTCAAACTCGGCCAGGGCCAGAAATTAAAAGATATCCTTTTAGATATGAAGATGGTGGCAGAAGGTATTGCAACTGCTGAGTCAGCCTATGAGCTTTCTAAAAGGCATAAAGTCGAAATGCCCATTGTGGAGCAAATCTACAAGGTGATAAATGAGGATAAAAGCCCGTATGATGCTGTAAAAGACCTCATGGGAAGGACGCTGAAGGCTGAGTTTCATGCATAGTTCTAAGATAAAACAAATACTCGAGTCGGTGAAGGCCGGCAGATTGACAACTGATAAAGCCCTCGATTCCTTAAAGCATCTTTCGACCACCACAGACATTTGAGACATGGCGTTCCTGAGGTAATCTTTGCACAGGGGAAGAGTGCTAATGATATTTTAGCTATTGCTGATTCCATGTTCAAGAAAAGCGGCAGTTTTTTAATAACAAAGGCGTCAAAAGAGGTCTTTGAGGCTCTCAAAAGCATTAGAGGTCTCACCAGCAAAAAAGCAAAATTTTATGAGCTATCCGGCGTGATTGCTGCTGGAGGGACAAAGAAGAAGACAGGCAAAGTTATTGTGCTATGTGCCGGGACATCGGATATCCCTGTGGCAGAAGAGGCTGCTGTGACAGCATCCTTTCTTGGAAGTAAGGTAGAGACAATATTCGATATCGGAGTTGCAGGCATTCACAGGGTTCTCGATAAAAGGAGAGTGTTTTCGAATGCAAAGGTAATAATTGTAGTTGCAGGCATGGAGGGTGCACTTCCATCAGTAATCGGAGGTCTGACAGACAGGCCGATTATCGCTGTCCCTACATCTGTTGGCTATGGCACGAGCATGGCAGGCTTAACAGCGCTTTTCGCAATGCTTAATTCCTGCGTTCCAGGCATTGCTGTTATGAACATTGACAACGGATTTGGCGCAGGGTGTCTGGCGCATAAGATAAATACGTTATGATTGCCTATTTCGACTGTTTCTCTGGTGTAAGCGGGGATATGATACTCGGGGCGATGGTGGATGCAGGGATGCCCTTAAATGAACTGAAAAGGGAACTTTCTAAACTTAAACTTAAGGGTTATAGATTAAAGGAAGAGGAAGTCAAGAGGGCTGGCCTTATGGCCACGAAAGTAGATGTAGTTCAAAGTTCAAAGTTCAAAGGTCAAAGTTCAAAGAATTGGAAAGATGTCGAAAAGATTATAAAGGCGTCGTCCCTTTCTCCGCAAGTAAAACAGAATGGACTCAAAATCTTCAAAAGATTATTTGAGGCCGAGGCAAAGGTTCACGGCGAACCCCTTGATAAGGTTCATCTCCATGAACTTGGTGCTGTGGATTGTATAATTGACATAATCGGTACACTGATAGGACTTGAATTTTTAGGTGTGGAAAAGGTTTATTCTTCGGCAATAAACCTTGGGAGCGGTACTGTGAAGACTGAGCACGGAATCCTTCCTGTTCCTGCACCTGCCACTGCAGGACTTTTAAGGAAAGTACCTGTTTATTCCTCAAACATTCCATTTGAGCTTACAACACCCACAGGTGCAGTTATTATCTCTTCTCTGGCTGATGGCTTCGGGCCAATGCCCCATATGAAAGTTTCAAAAATTGGCATCGGTGCAGGAAATAAGGATTTTAGAACACAGCCCAATATCCTCAGGTTATTTGTTGGCGAAGGCGGCACAACCTCTGCTGATGAAGTTACAATAATTGAAACGAATATCGATGATATGTCGCCACAGATTTATGAACATGTCATGGATCTCCTATTTGATTCTGGCGCCCTCGATGTTTATTTAACTCCTGTGATGGCGAAAAAGAGCCGTCCTGGAATAAAACTCACAGTGATTTCTGATAATCTTAAAGCAGCCAAGCTATCTGATATAATCTTAAGGGAGACAACCACCTTTGGCCTCAGGGCTTATCAGGCTAAGCGGACTGTCCTTGAGAGAGAAATCAGAGAGGTAGAGACGGCTTATGGAAAGGTCAGGGTTAAGGTAGGGAAGATGAAAGGGGAGGTGCTTAAAGAATCTCCTGAATACGAAGATTTAAAGGAATTGGCAAAGAAAAATCGTGTGCCTATAGGTGTTATCCTTAATGAGATAACAAAAAAGCGTAAATTTTGATAAAATTTCCCTGGAGGTTTAAAATTTAGCATGTACTCTTTTAGAATAGCCCTTGCCCAGATTAACCCTGTAGTTGGCGATCTGTCAGATAATGTTAAAAAAATAATTTCCTATATCAAAAAGGCAAAGGCCTTGAAGGCGGACCTTGTGGCCTTCCCTGAACTTGCTATTACCGGGTATCCGCCTGAAGACCTCCTGTTAAAGCCACAGTTCATCAAAGACAATATAGATGCACTGGACAGGGTTAGAGTCGCTACAAAAGGTACAACAGCGGTTGTTGGTTTTGTCGATAGGAAGGATGATATTTTTAATGCTGCTGCCATACTTTCAAATGAAAGACTTATTGATGTCTACCACAAAATGTATCTGCCCAATTATGGAGTTTTTGATGAATACCGCTATTTTCAAGCCGGTACAAGATGTCCGATTTATAATGTTCATGGGGTAAATGTAGGTGTAAACATCTGTGAAGATATATGGTACCCTGGAGGCCCGACAAGGGTTCAGGCCCTCGCTGGCGCTGAGGTTATTGTTAATATAAATGCTTCGCCATATCATATTGGCAAGGCCCTTTTAAGGGAAAAGATGCTTTCGACAAGGGCCTCGGATAGCGGTGTCATTGTGACATATATAAACACAGTAGGAGGTCAGGACGAGCTTGTCTTTGACGGTGGCAGCCTTGTAATAGACCAGGGCGGTAATACTATTGCAAAGGGCGAGCGGTTTAAAGAGGACCTTATAGTTGTGGACTTAAATATAGATGCGGTAATAATGAGCAGGCTACATGACCCGAGGCGGCGACAGGAAGCCCTTGCCCTTGAAGAAGGACTGGTTGATAAAATTTCAATCCCTTCCCGAGCCTTCGGGACTAAATATAAGCCAAAACTTCCAAAGAGAAAAGAGACTGTACTGTCGCCAGCAGAAGAAATTTATAGCGCCCTCGTTTTAGGAACAAAGGACTATGTAGAAAAAAACAGGTTCACGGGGGTAATAATTGGCCTCAGTGGCGGCATTGATTCATCCCTTGTAGCTACTATTGCCGTTGATGCCCTCGGAAAGGCAAATGTCAGAGGTTTATTTATGCCCTCGCCATATACCGCTAAGGAGAGTTACGAGGATGCCTACAGCCTTGCAAAAAATCTTGGTATAAAAATTATCGAAATTCCAATTACAGAGATTTTTGAAACCTACCTGAAAATTATGGCAAAGGATTTTAAAGGACTCAGGAAAGATACCACTGAAGAAAACCTCCAGGCAAGAATAAGGGGAAATCTCCTCATGGCTTTTTCAAATAAATTTGGCTGGCTTGTTCTTACAACAGGAAATAAGTCAGAGATGAGTGTTGGCTATGCAACCCTTTATGGCGATATGGCAGGAGGCTTTGCTGTTATAAAAGATGTGCCTAAGACAATGGTATATAAGCTCTGCGAGTGGAGGAACAAAAAACAGGGCAGAGATATAATCCCCGGGAGGGTTCTCTATAAAGAACCAACTGCTGAGCTCAAGCCTGGCCAGAAGGACTCTGACGTGCTTCCGCCGTATCAGGTGCTTGACCCTATTTTAAAGGCATATGTTGAGGATGACCGCAGTTTTGATGAAATAATGGATATGGGTTGCGATGTTGAGTGTGCGCAGAGGGTCATAATGATGATTGACCGCTCAGAATACAAGAGAAGACAGGCACCGCCTGGAATAAAGATAACATCACGGGCATTTGGAAGGGATAGAAGATTCCCTATAACAAATCATTACAGGAGTTATTGATGATTACAGAAGAATTCAGGGCATGCCCTGCATGTGCTTATGAGAGGGGTTTCCATGTATTTTTTAAACGGGTAAAAGGAAGAACAAAGATATGCCTTATCTGCCCCAACTGCGGCCAGTCTTACGATATAGGCTGGATAACGGCATCCATAAAAGAAATAAAGCACGAACCAGGCCCGATATACTAAATTAATGCAATTGAAAGAGGACACAGAGATAAATTTTAATAAAACTACAGAGATAAGAATAACCACTGAGGCACAGAGACACAGAGAATTTTTAAAACATATCTTCACTTTTTATCCCTCAGTGCCTCTGTGTCTCTGTGGTTTTCTTTAATGCATTTTTCGGATAAATCCAGGAGGAGACAATGAAATCGGTTTTTATATTTTTAGCAGTATTTCTATTAATATCTGGCTGCACTCGTGATGGAGATGAGCAGCGAGTTGCTTCAACACCAGCAGAAACTCAGTTCAAGCAAGTCCCCCAGATACAACAGGTTAAACCTGAGAAACCAGCAAAGATAAAACTAAAACGCAGTGCCAAGGACGACTATACATGGGAGATAAGCGGTGATAATGTGGATGAGGTGGTAAATGCTGACAGGCGGTTGAGAAAACTGCTTAAGGTTGAATAATAAAGAGAGAAGCCTTGAAGGCATCGACCCTTTATATTGTCTCCACCCCTATAGGAAACCTTGAGGATATTACCCTCAGGGCGCTCAGAATTCTGAAAGAAGTAGATGTAATTGCTGCGGAGGACACGCGGCATTCAAGGAAGCTACTCACGCATTATGGAATATCAAAACCACTCATAAGCTACTGGAGCGAGAAAGAAAAAATCAGGGCCGAAGATGTCCTGGAGAGGTTAAAGGCAGGCCAGGATGTTGCCCTGATTTCAGATGCAGGTACTCCGGGGATATCAGACCCTGGAGGTGTTCTTATTAGAAAAGCCATTGATGAAGGGATAAATGTTGTCCCGATCCCCGGGCCTTCTGCCCTGATTGCAGCAATTTCCATCTCTGGACTTCCGACAGAAAGATTTATTTTTATCGGTTTTTTACCAGCAAAAGAAGCGCAGAGGAAAAAAGTCCTCCAGGAACTTGCCTTTGAGGATAAGACCATTACCTTTTACGAAGCCCCTCACAGAGTTCTTGAGACCCTGACTGATATGGAATATGTTTTGGGAAATCGCAGGGTTGTTGTGATAAGAGAGCTGACAAAACTCCATGAAGAGATTTTGAGGGGCAATATATCAGATATCCTCGATGAAATGGAAGAAAGAACCATAGCTGGAGAATACGTTATTGTTGTAGAAGGAAGGCTATTGGAGGAAAAACTCTCTGATGTGGATGCCCTCCTTGAGATCAGTGCCCTTATGAAAAAGGGCCTTGGCAGGAAAGAGGCTGTAAAAAGGGTTGCAGAGTCATATGGTTTAAGCAAAAAGGAACTGTATGATAGAAGCCTCAAAGAAAGTGAGAAGTGAGAAGTGAGAAGGAGGAGAATATGAAACTTAAACCACTTGCATTGGGTATAGCCCTCGGGATAGTGTGGGGCGGTGCATTATTTGTAACAACATGGCTCTCATACTATACAGGCTATGGAAAACTTTTTCTTGAAGTCCTCGCACAGTCGATTTATCCAGGATATACTATTTCACCGATAGGCAGTTTTCTCGGCCTTATTTACGGCTTTGTAGACGGCCTGATAAGCGCAGCATTAATCGGGTTAATTTACAATAAAATTACAAAAATATAGAAGTCGGGCTCAATCATTTTCAGGGGAGGTTAGATATGAGATTCAAATCAAAAAAGACCAATGGCTATACTATTTATGCTGTAAGTGGAGTGAATACAATTTCGTTTGCAATTGACTTTGAAGATGCAGATACTGCCGGTTTGCTCGGCTTTAGTATTGAAAGACATGATCTGGAAAATGATGAACGATATTTCATAAGGGGTTTTAAGGTCTTCAAAGAGATCATTCCACATCCCAATAAAAATACTGAGGTAAGCACCTTTGACCATCCGGTGCAAAGTTTCGTCTGGGACGACTTTACTGCCAAACCAAACAACAGGTATGAATATTTTTTCTATCCTATAAAAGGCAAGCCTAAAAATTTAGACAGAACGGCTAAACCCATTCAAATTGCGATTCAAGCAGAGCCATTGTACAACAGCAATGATGAGCACGATGTATTCTTTAACAGAGGAGTTGCCAGCAGCCAGGCATTTGCCAGAAAATTTAAAAATGCCACACCCGATAAAATAACCGATCCTGATGAAAAAAATAAAGTTCTTAAATGGTTAACCAGAGACTTAAAAGATGCGATCATTAAGTTCATTGAACAGGCAAGACATGGCGACACACTATTGGCTTGTTTTTATGAGTTTCGCTACAAACCTGTTGCCGATGCTTTTAAAGCAGCCATTGACAGAGGTGTAACTGTAAAAATAATAATTGATGCAAAGGTTAATGAGTATACAGATAAAGATGGCAAATTTCATGAAAGCTTTCCCAGGGAAGACAATTTACGAATCATTAAAGGTGCAAAAATTCCTCAATTTAATATCATAAAACGTGAAGCCAATCAAGACAAGATACAACACAATAAGTTCATTGTTTTTCTGAAAGGCAACAGCCAAAAACCTACTTCGGTATGGACTGGTTCAACCAATATTTCAGATGGAGGAATATTTGGACAAACAAATGTAGGTCACTGGGTGAAAAATGAAGCAGCCGCAAAAAAATTCAAGGAATATTGGGAAGTACTAAGCAAAGATCCTGGAGGAGAACCCGATGACGAGCGGTCTGAAAAGATCAAAAAGAATAATGCATTTAAAAAAGAAGTGTTTGCTATAGAGGGAGATATAGATTCGGATCAAATATCAGAAATACCTATAGGCGCAACTCCGATTTTCAGCCCCCGCAAAGGCTTAACAATGCTTGAAACCTATGCTCAAATGCTTGACAGTGCAAATGATTATTCAGCTATTACCTTAGCCTTCGGTATTAATGATGTTTTCAAAAAACTCCTGGTTGACAACACATCAAAGGACCAAATAACTTTTATGCTTTTAGAAAAAAAGGACAAGCCTAATCCAAGAAGCAAAAAGCAGTTTACTTATGTTGGGGCAGGTAATAATGTTTATAAAGCCTGGGGCTCTTACATAAAGGATCCTTTGTATCAGTGGACCAAAGAAGTCAATACCAGAATTATAGGCCTTAATAAGCATGTGGCATATATACATTCAAAATTCCTTCTTGTGGATCCCCTGGGCAATGACCCTATAGTAGTTACAGGCTCGGCTAACTTCAGCGATGCCTCTACAACAGATAACGATGAAAACATGATCATTATTCGAGGCAATAAACGAGTGGCCGATATTTACTTTACTGAATTTAATCGCCTTTTCAATCATTACTATTTCCGTTCGGTATACGAAAATCAAAACAATAGAGACGAGAAATCAACAGAGAACAGCTCAGTTATCCCGACACTTCGGGACAACGACCTGTTTCTGTCTCCTACTGATAAATGGCTGAAAAAGTATAAAGAAGGTAAACTCAGATATAAGAGGGTTAAAATGTTTTGCAAAATACAAGGCATTAAAAAGATAGACTGAAGGAATTTCTCGTATTTGAAGATGTTTGCAACTGGCGGTTAACATGGTGCAAAAAACTTACATAGAAACCATTCTGGCTTCTTTTGCACCAATAACGTTATCTGAAATCGGCTGACTTAAGAAAGGAGGCAAGGGTATGAAAAATCTGGCTATATGTATATGTGTGGCGATGATTTTTATTGTAGTTGGTTGTTCTAAGCCATCAGAGGAAGTCACCGAGTTGCAACATTTCCCTATTGACAGCATGCAGGGTATCATCACACAGTCTGGCGTCCAGATTGATAAGCAAGTTTCAAGCGATGGCAAGGGTTCTCTGCGAATTACTGTAACAGAGCCTACAGTAGTACGGCTATTTGAAGTAGGTGACATTGACATTGAAGATGCCCGCTTGATTTACCAAGCCAGGGTTCGCACGGAGGGTGTAGAAGGTCAAGTGTATCTGGAGATGTGGTGTCATTTTCCTGGCAAAGGAGAGTTCTTTTCTCGTGGCCTTCAGACACCTCTAACTGGCACTACAGGTTGGACAACAGAAGAGACGCCGTTCTTCCTGAAAAAGGGAGAGAATCCCGACAATGTGAAGCTCAATCTGGTTATCAATGGCAAGGGGACCGCATGGATTGATGACATTCGGCTCTTGAAAGGACCGCTTAGATAGGCGGTATCCCGACTCCTCGGGATTCGCCGAGGCGAAAAGGCCAGCTCCGGCTAACATGGCTTACTTCGTTCGCCCAGATACCTTCGGCACTTCACAAACAGCGAAGACATTAGCGGAAATCGCCGAAGGAGATATTCTGTGATTGCCTTTTCCTGTCGAATAATATATCCTTATAGTAAGGAGGTAAGGAATCATGCTTGCAAAAAAGACATCTAAAAATCAGCTGACCCTGCCAAAGGAGGTCGTCAAGTCATTCCCTGATACTGAATACTTTGATGTCTCAGTAAAGGACAGAAAGATAATTCTCATGCCGGTTAAAATAACCCCTGCAGATGCAGCGATTGAGGGCATAAGGGAAAAACTCAGAAAACTCGGCATTACTGAAGGCGATGTTGCAGAGGCAGTTAAATGGGCAAGAAAGAAAAGGCGGTAAGAAAGGTTGTTCTTGATACCAATACACTGGTGTCAGCCCTGTTGTTTAGAGGGGAACTTTCAAAAATAGTTGATCTCTGGAAGAATGGAAGTATTGTCCCCATGTTTTCAAGGGAGACTTTTAGGGAGTTCAAGACTGTTCTTGAATATCCGAAGTTCTCTTTGACAGAACAGGAGATAAAGGTGATCATTGAGGAGGAAGTTCTCCCGTATTCTGAAGTTATAGAGATTACGGATAAAATCAAGAGAGTATGCAGGGATGCCGATGATGATAAGTTCATTGCCTGCGCTTTATCTGCATCAGCAG
This sequence comes from Nitrospirota bacterium, assembly GCA_016214385.1. NCBI lineage: Bacteria > Pseudomonadati > Nitrospirota > Nitrospirota bacterium. Next base: position 12,062 of record JACROP010000043.1, on the reverse strand, counting down.
ATCTTATTGTTACCGGAGATAAAGATTTACTGGATATAGGCAAATACAAGACTATCAGGATTATAAACGCTTCCGTGTTATTGGAGATGTTTTGACTTGAGGGAGTAGCCCTCTAAGAGAATATCTTCCCCGATTTTTTTTACTTTCAGATTGCGTATTTTAATTGAATTCTTAAGAGTGCCTGTGAATTCTCCCCCAATCGAGGCAATTGCATCCCTGCCGCCAATTATCTTAGGTGCTGTAAAAAACATTACTTTGTCTACAATACCGCTTTGAAGGGCTGAGGCATTTATTGATGAGCCGCCCTCAATCATTACGCTTGTTATGTCCAGTTTCCCGAGTTCTTTCATAAGTGCCCTCAGGTCTACTTTCCCGTTGATATCCTTTATGACCAGGATGTTGCCCCCCCGGGCTTTTAGCGAGTTAATTTTCTCCTCTTCTGCATCCCTGGTTGTGGCGATGATGGTTTTTGCATCTGAGTTATGGATTAATACTTTTGCATCGAGAGGTATCCTCAAGAAACTATCAATTATTATTCTGTAGGGATTTCTACCACCAGGAATCCTGGATGTAAGTGAGGGGTTGTCTTTGAGTACTGTGCCAATGCCAACGAGCACAGCATCCACCGAGTTCCTTAATTTTTGGACATAATTTCTGGATTTCTCGCCTGTTATCCATCTGGACTCTCCTGTGGGTGTGGCGATTTTTCCGTCAAGGCTCTGGGCGACCTTGAGGATTACAAATGGCTCTTTTTTTGTAATGAACTTAATGAATGCCTCATTCAGCTCTCTTACCTCTGGCTCCATAATACCGACCTCAACCGCAAGCCCTGCATCCTTAAGCTCTTTTATCCCCCTGCCAGAAACTTTAGGGTTCGGGTCTATCATTGCAACAACTACTTTTTTCATGCCGGATTCAATAATTAATTTGGTGCATGGAGGGGTCTTTTTTTCTGTATGGCAGCAGGGCTCGAGATTCACATAAAGCGTTGCGCCTCTGGCCTCTGAACCTGCTTTTTTTAAGGCAATAACCTCTGCATGTGGCGTGCCTGCTTTTCTATGGTAACCCTGTGTAATTATCTTATTGCCTTTAACAATGACAGCCCCTACCATAGGGTTTGGACTTGTCCTTCCCCTTGCCCTCGCAGCAAGGGCCAATGCCCTCTTCATAAAGACATCTTTGTTCATGTGTTTAACCCGAAAAATGCATTAAAGAAAACCACAGAGACACAGAGGCACAGAGAAGTAAGAAATGAGAAGTGAGAAGTAAGAAGTGCAGTCATAACTTCCCATTTCCTATTTCTCATTTCCCAATTTATAACTCTGTGTCTCTGTGTCTCTGTGGTTATTCTTAACTCTGTGAACTCTGTGGTTAATTGCATTATTGGGGTTTATCTTTTTTTCTTTTGTTTTCAATATATTTCTCTGTGGGTAATGGCTCCTTTACACAGTTGATTTTGAAAGGTCTTTTCCCTTTTTCTCCTTCAGGACAGCATGAGCAGCAGCAAGCCTTGCAATGGGCACCCTGTAAGGCGAACAGCTTACGTAATCCATGCCGACTTTGTAGCAAAACTCAACTGACTTAGGGTCTCCACCATGTTCTCCGCAGATGCCGACCTTTAGGTTTTTCCTCACAGACCTGCCTCTATCAATGCCAAATTTAACCATCTGGCCCACGCCGTTCTGGTCTAATGTGACAAATGGGTCATCCTCAAGTATATTCTTCTCAATATAATAAGGTAGAAACCTTCCAGCATCGTCCCTCGAAAGGCCATAGACTGTCTGGGTGAGGTCGTTAGTGCCAAAAGAAAAGAATTCTGCCTCCTTAGCAATCTCATCTGCAGTTATGGCTGCCCTCGGAAGTTCTATCATTGTCCCAACAGTATATTTGACTCTGGTCTTATATTTTTTCTGGACATCTTCTGCAACTCTGATAACAAGTTCCTTCATAACTTTGAATTCATTGATATGGCCTACAAGTGGAATCATAATCTCAGGGATAACTTTTACCTTCTGTTTTGCAAGTTCACATCCAGCTTCCATGATGGCCTGAACCTGCATCTCGTATATTTCGGGGTATGTTATTCCGAGCCTGCAGCCGCGGTGGCCGAGCATCGGATTAAATTCATGAAGGGACTTGTTTTTTGCTATAAGTTTTTCAAATGGTGCATTCATTTCTTTTGAGAGCTCCATGATATCATCATCTGTGTGGGGAAGAAATTCGTGAAGTGGCGGGTCGAGTAGCCGTATTGTTACCGGCAGTCCATTCATTTCCCTGAAGATTCCTGTAAAATCGCCTTTCTGCATTGGGAGGAGCTTTGAGAGGGCTTTTTTCCTGCCTTCGGCATCATCAGCAAGTATCATTTCACGGACAGCTTTGATCCTGTCTCCCTCAAAAAACATATGCTCGGTACGGCAGAGGCCTATGCCCTCCGCACCAAAATCTCTTGCTACTTTTGAATCCTTCGGCGTGTCTGCATTGGTTCTTACTTTGAGTCTTCTGAATTGGTCAGCCCATTTTATAAGTGTCCTGAAATCTTCTGTCAATTCTGGCTTGACAAGTGGGACCTGACCGATGATAACGCCGCCTGTGGTGCCATTAAGCGTAATATAATCGCCCTCTTTTATTATGAGATTATTTACTGCAAAATATTTATTTTCCTCGTTGATATTTATTGCTCCACAACCAGCAACACAGCACTTGCCCATTCCCCTCGCAACAACTGCTGCATGAGAGGTCATTCCTCCCCTTGCTGTGAGGATTCCCTGGGCTGCATGCATGCCGCCAATATCTTCTGGAGATGTCTCGGTTCTGACGAGGATGACTTTTTCTCCTCTCTCTGCTGCAAGCTCTGCATCCTCTGCTGTAAAAACCACCTTACCTACTGCAGCCCCTGGAGAAGCAGGAAGGCCCTTTGCTATGACTTGAACTCTTGCATCGGGGTCAATCATTGGGTGAAGTAGCTGGTCAAGCTGTTCAGGCTCTATTCTTAAGACCGCTGTCTCTTTATCAATGAGTTTTTCCTTAACCATATCAACAGCAATCTTCAGGGCTGCTTGAGCGGTTCTCTTTCCAACCCTTGTCTGCAGCATATAGAGATTACCTTCCTGAACAGTGAACTCAATATCCAGCATATCCTTATAATGTTTCTCGAGCTTTTTATAAATCCTGTCAAGCTCTCTATATGCATCCGGCAATCTCTTTTTCAGCTCATCTATATGAAGGGGAGTTCTGATCCCTGCTACAACATCTTCGCCCTGTGCATTTATAAGGCATTCTGCAAAGAATCTCCTCTGGCCCGTAGAAGGGTCTCTGGTAAAACCAACACCTGTCCCTGAATTATCTCCCATATTTCCAAAGACCATTGCCTGGACATTGCAGGCAGTGCCGAGGGTATCAGGTATTCCGTGGAGTTTTCTATATTTGACAGCCCTGTCGCCAAACCATGAGCCGAATACCGCATTAATGGCAAATTTGAGCTGCTCAAAAGGGTTTTCTATAAAGTCGGTCCCTGTTTCAGATTTATATATGGCCTTAAACTCCTTTACAAGTTTCTTCAGGTCATCTGCTGTAAGCTCTGTATCGAGGTGGACGCCCTTTTTCTCCTTCATGGCCTCCAATGCCTTCTCAAAGGCTTGCCTTTCTATGCCCATAACAATGCTTCCAAACATGGTTATAAATCTCCTGTATGCATCATAAACAAAGCGTTCATTCCCTGTTTTCTTGATGATGGCCTTCATCGTGGTATCATTGAGGCCGAGGTTCAGAACAGTGTCCATCATCCCTGGCATGGAAAACTTAGCACCTGAGCGAACAGAGACAAACAGGGGGTTGGTTGCATCACCGAACTTCATGCCCATTGCCTTCTCGATCTTTTTAAGATTTGTCAGGACCTGTTCCCATAGCCCGGGCGGATATTTCTTCTTGTTTTTAAAATACTCATTGCAGGCCTCAGTTGTTATGGTAAAACCTGCTGGAACAGGTATCTTGAGATTTGTCATCTCTGCAATGCCGGCTCCCTTACCCCCAAGGAGGTCTTTCATCTTACCGTTACCATCTGCCTTTCCTTTGTAAAAAATATTTTTCCTGAATTTTTAGCCTATAAGTCTAACATAAAAATATTTCTTTTTGTATGTTCACTCCACTATTTTTGAAAAATCCCCCAGGGAATCAAAAAGCCTTTTAACTGCTGAAAGGAGGGCAAGCCTGTTTCCTCTTATTTCAGGGTTATTATCCATTACAAGGACATTGTCGAAAAAGTGATTTATGGGTTCTTTAAGTTCAAATAGCGCCCTGAAGTTAGTGTCCATAAGTTTTTGCCCTACATTCATGGCTGTGCTGAACAGGGCTTTTTCTACAGCCCCGGTTAACATATCCTCTCTCAGATTGCCTGTCTGTGCGTTTGTCAGAATATTGTAGACCCTTTTTGCAGCAGTCAGAAGTCCGCTGAATTCAGGCTCCTCCCTCATTGCCGAAAGAACCTCGATTCTATTTTTTATATCTTTTATGACCCTTCCTCCTGTCGAGAGCACAGAGTTAACCAGGTCATATTTATAACCCTCGGATAAAAGCATCCCTTCAATCCTCTGATCAAAGAATTTCAGAATCTCATGGCTCAAACCATCTTGCACAGATATCGGGAGACCTCTTAAGGCAGTATCAATGAGTGTCCCTACTGGAAGTAGATAACCGCTGCTGTAAAGGATATTTGTTATCCCTGAGGCCTGGCGCCTTAAAGCAAAAGGGTCTTCAGAGCCTGTAGGAATTAAACCGAGTGCGAAGAAGGATGCAATATTGTCCATCCTATCAGCGAGTGAAACTATTGTGCCTGTCTCACCTGATGGCAGGCTATCGCCTGAGAACCTTGGCATATAATGCTCATAAATGGCTGATGCAACATCATCGTCTTCGCCTGAATTTTTCGCATAAATCATTCCCATATAGCCCTGCAGTTCAGGGAATTCTCTTACAACCCCGGTGACAAGGTCTGCCTTGCAGAGCATTGATGTCTTTATTGCTTTTTCCTTAATTGGGCCGGTACGGCCGAGTTTTTCTGCAATAAAAGAAGAAAGGGATGCGATCCGCTCTGCCTTTTCATAAAGGCTGCCGAGTTTTTCATGATATGTTACATTTTTTAATTTCTCAACATACTCCCCCAATGGCTTTTTTCTGTCTTCATCAAAATAAAATCTTGCGTCCTCAAGTCTTGCCTTAAGAACCCTTGCTGCTCCTGCCCGCACTGTATCGCTGTTTTCTATTTTTGTGTTGCTGATTATCAGGAAGTGCGGCAGCAAATTCTCATCGTTATCCTCAACAGAAAAATATTTTTGATGGCTTTTCATAACAGTTATTAAAAGTTCCTTTGGCAGACAGAGGTACCCGCCGTCGAAATTTCCCAAGACTACCTTCGGGTATTCGACGAGGGAAGTGACTGTATCAAGAAGGTCTTCATCCATGTGAACCTTGCAGTTCAGTTTTGAAGTAATATCTTCTATTTCTCTAACAATCATGTTTTTTCTGACCTTATAATTGGCTATGACATAGTTGCTTTCAAGAAGGTGTGAGTAGGAGAGGGGCTCTTTTATCTGAAAGGCAGCAGGCGACAGGAACCTGTGGCCTCTTGTGAGGTTGCTGCTTTTTAAGCCGTCAAGCTCAAAGGGGATTACCTCTTTGCCGAGGATTGCGAGGATCCAGTGTATTGGCCGTGCAAAGCGCAGCGTGCCATTGCCCCACCTCATTGATTTTGGAAACGGTATTGAGGCAATGAGCCCTGGTAAGGTTTCAGCTAATACTTCTGTTGTTTTTCTTCCCTTTTCTTCAACAATGGCTGCTACATATTCACCTTTCTCTGTTGTAACTACTTTAAGCTTTTTCACATCAACATTCTGTGATTTTGCAAAACCAATAGCAGCCTTTGTTGGGTTGCCGCTGTCATCAAAGGCAGCCTTTTTCGGGGGACCGAGGACATTTAATGTCCTGTCATTTTGTTTTTCAGCAACGTTCTCGATGATTATTGCGAGCCTTCTTGGCGTTGCATGTTCAGAGATTTTTCCAAAATCTATGGATGAGTCTTTAAGGAGTTTTATGAACTCCTCATGTAACGTTGACATTGCCTTTGGTATAAAACCGGCAGGAATTTCCTCTATTCCTATTTCAAATAGAAGTGAGAAGTCTTTATTTCCCATTTTCTACTTCCAATTTCCTAAGAGGGGGAAACTCATTGTTTCTCTCAACTTTAAATAGCCCTCTGCGCACAGTTTTGCCAGATTCCTTACCCTTGCAATATAACCTGTCCTTTCGGTTACGCTCAAGGCCCCCCTCGCATCGAGCATGTTGAATGTATGCGAGCATTTCAGGCAACAGTCATAAGCGGGGAAGATCAATCCCTGCCTTGAAAGCCTTATGGCCTCTTTTTCATACATTTCAAAAATGCGGAGGTGCATTTCTATATCAGCTTCATCAAAATTATATTTTGAAAACTCAACCTCTCCTTCATGATGGATGTCTCCATAACTTACGATTTCATTCCATTTCAGGGCAAAGACATTATCCACTTCCTGCAAATACATGGCAATTCGCTCAAGGCCATAAGTTATTTCAACTGAGACTGGTTTCAGTTCAAGACCGCCCACATGCTGGAAATATGTAAATTGGGTTATCTCCATGCCATCAAGCCAGACCTCCCAGCCAAGGCCCCACGCCCCGAGGGTAGGGGATTCCCAGTCGTCTTCGACAAACCGTATATCGTGTTTTAACGGGTCGATTCCAAGGAGAGAGAGGCTTTCAAGGTATATATCCTGGCTGTCAATAGGTGAGGGCTTCAGGATTACCTGGTATTGATAGTAATGCTGCAACCTGTTCGGGTTCTCACCGTATCTGCCATCGGTTGGCCGCCTTGAAGGCTCCACATAGGCAGCTCTCCATGGCTCAGGTCCGAGAACCCTGAAGAATGTTGCAGGGTTAAAGGTTCCTGCTCCCACCTCTATATCATAGGGCTGATGTATGATACAGCCTTTTTGCGACCAGAAACCGTGGAGCTTTAATATTAAATCCTGAAAATACAATGTCCGCCCTTTCCCTGGCGACAGGCCAGGGTCTGTCCAAGAAACACCTGGAGATGTGAGAATCAGAATTACATGTTAAAAAACCCTGAGGACTTTGTCAATAAATTGCACCATACTATTTCAATAATTGGACTATCAATGGTGTTTCCGTTATAATGACTTGTTCTTGATTTAAAGGTTCATCGCATGAACCCGTGATTACTCATAGGAGTTTTGATTGGGTTTAACCAGGCATTTTCTGAACGTTCCATCTATTTATAAATTAGGGACGAGATGGATAGGCTATATCCCGACCTTTTTATCCTATACCATCTCTCAGTGCATTGCAGATTTAAGCTATGGATTTTATAAATCTGCAGTAAAAAATGTCAAAAGAAATCTCGCAATGGCCTTTCCGAATGCCCCTGATGAAAAGATTTCAGCGATGGCAAGGCAATTGTTCAGAAACTACAGCAAATACCTCGTGGATTACGGACGATTTACAAGGATGAGTAAAACGGATATTTTGCAAAGGGTCGTCTATTTTGACGGCAAGGAAAATCTTGACAATGCATCGAAGATGAACAGGGGCTTGATATTACTTACTGCACACCTCGGTAACTGGGAACTGGGCGGTATATTTTTTGGAAGCTACGGTATAGAAACAAATGTAATAACCATTCCTGACAGTGATGTGGAAATTGACAGGGTGCGCAGGTGGTATAGGGAACGGTTCAATGTCAAGACTATTACCATTGATGAATCTTCGTTATCTACAGTGGAAATGATAAATGCCCTGAATAAAAAAGAAATAGTGGCAATGCTGATAGATAGATACGGTAAAGGGCCAAACAGTGTAACGGTTGATTTTTTCGGAAAACCTACTTATTTCCCACCGGGGCCGTTTATTTTAAGCAGGCTAACAGGCGCCCCTGTTGTTGTTGCCTTTGTGGTGAGAGAAAGGGATGGATACAGAGGAATTGTAAAAGAACCGTTTGTGGTGACAGACAGAGACGAAGAAATTGAAATGCTTAAAAGAGTTGTAAAAATCCTTGAAGAATATATTATAATGTATCCTGACCAGTGGTTTAACTTTTCACCAATTTGAAGGGAATTGACAATGCTCACTAAAGCACCTGTATTTAAGAAGTATGAAGCAGGTAAAAAAGAGCTGCAGCAACCAAATGTAACATTAACGGGCAGTCCAATCCTTCCAATAGCCAAGGGGCTTCCTAAAAGCACCCTCTCCCTCTGTCCTGAGTGCCTTGCGATTATTCCTGCAAGGGAATACGAGAAGGATGGAAAAGTTTTAATGACAAAGGAATGCATGGAGCACGGGGTATTTAACGATATTATTTCTTCTGATGTACGGATATTTCATGAGATGGAAAGATGGCATTTCAAGGAGGGAAGGGGGGTTTCAAATCCACAGGTAACAGATGCAACAAAGTGCCCAACAGAGTGTGGCATATGTAACATGCATTTAACCCACACAGCAATTGCCAATATTGACCTTACGGGAAGATGTAATCTCAGTTGTAATATCTGCTTTGCCGATTCTAATAAATATATATACGAGCCCTCCTTTGATGAGGTTTACCAGATGCTGAAAAAGCTTCAGGATGAGAGACCTGCTCCCTGCACTACTGTTCAATATACAGGCGGAGAGCCAACAATTCATCCGAGATTTCTGGATATTGTAAAGGCATCTAAAGAACTCGGTTTTACCCATATACAGGTTGCCACAAATGGTGTTAAGTTCTCCGATCCTGAATTTGCAATGAAGGCAAAGGAAGCCGGACTTCAATATCTATATCTCCAGATGGATGGGGTTACGGATGATGTCTATGAAAAGATACGAGGACGTAAGCTCCTTGATATCAAGCTAAAGGCCATAGAATCAGCAAGGAAAGCGGGTCTAAGAATCATATTTGTTCCTACAATAATCAGGGGTGTTAATGACCATCAGATTGGTGACCTGATTCGCCTTGCCTTTGAAAACCTGGATGTGCTGACAGGTATATCAATACAGCCTATCGTATTCACAGGTAGATACCATGAAGAACATCGTTTGAAAGAAAGGTATACCCTTGCTGACATGATACTGGATGTAAGCAGACAAACAGGATTTGCCGACCCGTATAATGATTGGTTCTCGCTTAATTCAGGGACACCGTTTGTGCAACTCGCCGAGGCATTAACAGGAACCTCAGTTTCAAACCATACATGCCATCCACACTGCGGCGTAATGACGCTGTTATTCGTTGATAAAAACAGAAATGCAGTGTCGATTACAAGATTCTTAGATCTTTTCAATGTCTTAAAAGACATTGAAGGTATAGCATCAAAGGCAAAGAAGAGACATTTTAAAATGTTTTCTAAACTTAAGATGTTAAATGTACTTTATAAACGTTTTAAACCAGAAAATGCTCCTGAAGGCTTAACCTTTACAAAATTTCTCAAAACACTTGACGGATATGCTGATAAAAAGTATACATGGACAGATGAGCATAAAGGACATACTTATAAAACATTTTTCATATTTGGTATGCACTTTATGGATAATTATAACTATGACCTTCAGAGGATAGGACGATGTGCCGTTCATTATTCTGCTGTGGACGGCAAGCTCTATCCCTTTTGCACCTATAACTCAGGCTACACATTCAGGAATCAGGTTGAAAAACAGTATGTGGAAAGCAAAAAAAATTAGTATCTGTTTCTCTTTAATATTGTTTCTCCTTCACAACTCTGCTATCGCATCAAATAATGCCATTCGTGAGGTAGCTGCTGAGGAGAAACAAAAGATATTTGAGAGGTTAAAAGAACTTCAAAAAGGTATACATTCAATGCACGCCACCGTCAGTCAGGAGAAACAGTTATCAGTTCTAAAAAAGAAAATACAGCTAAAAGGCACAATAATAATGGCGAAGCCAAATATGCTTAGATGGGAAGTGACAATGCCTGAGAAATCCATCACTGTTATAGATGGTGAAACAATGACGATGTATCATCCCGATGTAAGAGAGGCACAGGTATATAACCTTTCCGAAGACTTTGTAGCCCGCAATACCATGAGCTTTTTTGCAACAGCCATGGGTGGTAATCTTAATGAGATGGAAAAGAAATTTACCGTAACTGTTTTTTGCAATGACGGTAAAATAGTTTTAAAATTGATACCTTTATCCAGTATTGCAAAGAAATATCTGTCAGACATCACAGTTTATTATGATGAAGTAACAGGACTTCCCGGCGGATTTGAGGTAACAACTCCCAAAGGAGACAGGACAATAACAAAACTGGCAGACATAAAAATAAACCCCGAGATCAGACCCGACACCTTTGAATTGAAACTACCCGCCAATGTCTGGATAACCAACAAGGTTGAGAGTATTAACAACTAATGTGATGCTTTCTGTCACAAAAATCGTTACAGTTTTAGCAATATCTATCCTGTGCATTCTCTTTTATCCATATCTGACGCCTCAAAATATCAGTGCATTTATTGAACAGCACAGTACAACTGCACCTTTTTTCTTTATTGTTATATGTGCCGTGAGACCTGTGCTGTTTTTCCTGCCATCTATGGGATTGACCGTAGTGGCAGGGGTGCTGTTCGGAGCTTTCTGGGGTACGGCATATGTGGCCATCGGTGGCGCCATTTCAACCGCAATTGGTTTTTACTTTGCGAGGTGGCTTGGCAGGGATGCAGTTAAAAGGCAACTGGAAAAGAATAAACTGATCAGGGAATTTGAAAAAAAGTCAAAGGAACATGGTGGAAATGCTGTACTGTACATGAGGCTTTTTAATCTGCCGTGGGATCTGGTCAGCTACTGGGCAGGACTTTCCGGCATTAAATTTAAGGACTTCTATATCGCAAGCATGATACCACTTGTGCCCGTGAGTTTTTTGTATACCTACTTTGGCACCAAGGTTTTCACACCCACAAGTATGGGCTTTATTGTTTCGCTGGCAATTATCTTCATTATGGGTTCTATACCATATATACAATCCAGGGTGAAAAAGAAGGTCAATGGTTGATTGCATCGGGGCAATAAAACTTCCTGTAAACAGACTGCATATGGAGCTTACCAATATCTGCAACTTCTCCTGCGAATTCTGTCCTGACTCAAAGATGAAAAGGCAGAGAGGGATGATGCCGGTTAGTATGGCAAAGGCTATATTAAATGAAGTGAGTAACACTAAAGTTGCAAAAACGGTTTTATTTCATGTAATGGGAGAGCCGACTTTGTATCCGAATCTGGTTGAAGTTGTACAGTACGCAAATCAAAAAGGCATTGAAACATGCCTCACAACCAATGGAAGCCGCCTCAATGAAAAATTGCTTGATGAACTGATTTATGCGGGCATTGGAAGGATAATCATTTCACTCCAGACGCCTGACGAACAGACATTTTCTTTGAGGGGAGCAGGGGTAATAGAATTTGATGATTATGCAGCAAGGATTGTTTCGGTAGCAAAGAGATTTCTGTCCGAGACCGGCAAAACAAAACTGACCATAAGTTTTCTTTCATCACCTCTCAGAAGGCTTATTATTCCAATTTTCTCCGAAGTCAGCATAGCAGATACCTCAACTACCCTTAAAAAATATCTGATATTGTGGACTGAGAGGATAATGAAAAACACCCCTGTTGAAAACAGATATGAAGATGTATTAAGACAGATAAAAAAAATCTGGACATTTAAGGAAAATATGGTGTATATAAATGACAAAGTATGCCTTCATACGAGGGTGATGGGTGACTGGGCAGTACACTTTGACAAAAAGAATGTAAATGCAATATTTGGATATTGTCCGGGGATACAAGAAAATTTTGGCATTTTATGGAACGGAGATTATACCTTCTGCTGCACAGATTATGATGGAAAGACTTCTACCTATAATTTTAATGACACATCCATCCATGATTATCTGAGTAAAGAGGTAGTGCAGAGAGTTGTAAAGGGGTTTAAAAGGTTCAGGGTAGTGCATCCCTACTGCAAGCAATGTCTTGGGGA
>JACROP010000042.1 GCA_016214385.1 Nitrospirota bacterium | reverse complement strand
CTCTATCAATTACAAGGTTGTACTGGGCATTGACCCTTCCCCAGAGAAGTATCTTTACTTCATCCCCTGGCCCTACTACATGGTCTGATGGCACAGGAATGTCCTGCCTCTGAGTCAGAACTTTTACTGTTGCCCCTGTAAAAAACTCATAGCCAAAAGGCATTAACTCAGTGGAGACATTCTGATATTTTTCCACAACTCTATAGCGGTCAAAGAGGGATTTTCTTCCTTCTGTGCTGATGACTGTCTTTTCTATGACCTTTGGTAGCTCTTTCCTCTCAGGTTCTTTCTTTTTTTCTATAAGCTCCTTACATTTTAAGATATCTTCAGGACTTAATCCCTTAAACTCAGGGCGGTTCTTTAGTTGTTCTATTGCCTCTGGTGTGAGAACACCGCCAGTCTTCTCCATCTCTGCTTGCATAGCATTTCTCTGTTCAGGGGATAACTTCTGCAAGCATTCTGTCTGCTGCTGTGTTAGTTGGGGATTTGTTCCTAACTGGGACTGTGGCGACTGTTGCACAGGATTGCCTATACTTATTACCTGTATACCTCCCTGAGAGGCAGAACCCTGGTTAATAGCATCAGGAGACTGTGCAAAAGCGTTCCCTGCCAGGATAAAAAACAACATAAAGATTACGGTCAGAAATCTCTTAATACCAATTCTTATTGCCATATTGAATTCCTCCACAAAGCCAAGATTAAACACGATTCATGTTCTACTTCTCACCCACTATATTCCATGAAGAGCCTATTTTATAGGCCTTTCATTCATCCTTGTTTTCCATTTTTTTCAAGATATTCTTTAAAGAAAGCTAAAAAAATTCCGATAAACAGAGAGGTAACAAAAGAAAGCATAATGTTCTTTTTTATTTTTGGCTCAATCTTCGTATCAGGCACTCTTGCTGGATCGAGCACCTTAAATGCAAAATTCTCTTTAACCTCAGCCATCATGGATGTCTCTATTTGCTGCGCAATAAGTGCATATACCTTCTGTCTGATAAATGGGTCTGAGTTTTTATCTATCAGGGATTCCAGATATTTTTTATTCGTCTCGGCAACTCGCTTTGCCTCACCTGTCATATGATCTGTAAGTTCTATTAGTGTATAGTTTATTATGTCTGCCGCTACCCTGGGGTCTTTAAATTTCACTGACAACTCAATTATATTTTCTCTTTGATTATGCTTCACCTCCATTATTCCTTTGAGATACCTTATCCCTCCCCATATTATTTTATCTTTAGATGGTCCTTCCGGAAAACCCTCTTTGAAAAATACCTTGAGAAGGTCATATCTTGTAATTATTTTTTCCAGTAAGATATTACTCTTAAGGAGATTCACTATCTCTGAGACATTTGATGAGGCTGGAGCTGCTATGCTGAATTGGGCTGCAATCACACTCATACCACCAGGCTCTTTTGGCTGTGTTACAGGTGTAATGACTGCCTTTGCTTCATAGATTTTTGGCATTAAAAAAGATACCATCCCTGTCGTCAGGACAGAGACCGCAATGATTATGACAATCATCGTCCTGTGTTTCTTTATCACATTGATATAATCCATTATATAATCCATCAGGTTTATTTCGTCATAAACTTCTTCTCTGTTCTCCACGTTACCTCCAGTTTAAATTTGTAGTTCTTCTGACATTTCTGTGGTTATTTTTTCCACAGAAACATTGAGAAAAAAGAGTTGATAGTTTCTTCTTCTAACTTTAGAAAGAATTCTTTCTGGCGCATATTATCTCATTTCAAGTGAAAATTCGATAAGCTTATTCTCTCTATTCCTTCCAGAAACGTAGTCTGCACTTCTAACCTTTTCATACCCGCCTTTTAAGCTCAGGGTAATCCCTTTTGAGAGCGTATGCTTTAAGCCAAAAAGCACCTCATTGTGGCTTTCTGGATTTGATCTTGAGACACCTCTTTTTTCATAATCATAGTGCAGGAAGACCTTTGTATTTTTACTCAGAAAAAGCGAGGAACCAACAAAGATATCCTTTGCATCTCCACCCATATGATGGCCGATAAGCCTGCCTTTATAGGTGTAGCCTGAGGTATAAACACCATGAGTGTACCACCCTGCATACTGAAAGGCAGTATTTGCATGCTCTACCCTCAAATCAGCGCCGAGGATGTCCGCAAAATAGATGCCTGCAATATATGCCCACTTATACGGAAGCCCTCCTGCCTCATCCTCGCCAGCAGCCTCTCCATAAATGTGAGCCTTAAGAGGGGTGATTCTTATGCGAACATCCACACCTGCAATCTGGTTGCTCTCACCCTTTGCTTTACCATCTAAATTTTTACCTATAAGGATTGTGCCTATATCACCAAGTCCGAGGCCCGGCATACCTCTGCCCCCTGTAATAACTGTCCTTGTCAACCCAAATTCAAGCCATGGCCCTGGCTTAAAGCTCAGCCTGAGTCCTCCAAGATAGGGTTCTGGATAGTCCCTGTCCTCCTCAAGTCTTGTAAGGAAGAAATCAATCCTGAAAAAGCCTACTATAGGCAGATTTAAAGGAACCTCATTGCTTATTTTTAAGAGTTTAAAAGGCTCTGCATTGTTGGTGAGCATGAGACTTCCATGTCTTCCCTGGCCCCACCAGAGGGAATCCTTTCCTGCCTCTATGGAGAATTTGCCAATATAAAACTTTCCGTAGCCCTTATGAAGTTTGGCATCAAAACCCTTTGAATCCCTGTAAGATAAAAGAGGATTGACATAAAGGGAGAGAACTTGAATCCTTGCATCTCCCTCGAGGGTGAGGAAGACATTGTCTTTATTCAAGGCTATTCCCTCGTTATTATAATTGAATGGCTCCTGCGACGCCTTTATACCTGGAAAAAAGGATTTATCACCTTCGAGATGAGAGTACCTTAACTCAGCCTTCCTGACCGCTTTTATATAGGAAGACTCGTATCCTATCTCTGCAATCTCCTCTTTGAACTCTTCCTTAAGTTTTTCGAGGATTATTTCTATTGCGGACGTCTTACGCCTTACGTTTTTAGAGGCCTCTATTACGAGTCTTGCGAACTCACGTCTATCAATGGGTCTTGCACCAATAATTGCCTGGTCTATCAGGCCATAGGCAGAGAGGCGCTCCAGGTCAAGATAGAGATCGCTTTTCGCATCGACATTCGAGGCAAAAGATGTAAAGGGAATGGATATAACAATCCCCAAGAAACATAAGACTCGTATAATTGACAATGGGGTCACCTATGATTTCCTCCTTAGAAAAGAAAGGAGAATAAAATGTTCGCAGAAGAACTCTGTTAAGAATCAAGTTCTAAAAAGTTTTCTAAAGAGTGTATGTTGAAGCAGTGAAACAATAAGGCCTTTGTGCCAGTCAAAATCAGCCTTTTTCATTATAATCGGCAGACCATCTTTACCGACCAGATTGATTAAAACATCAATCTGATTATCAGAAAGCCTTGCATAGAGATTCCTGAGGTAGTAGCCAAGTTTTAACTCAAGAGATAGTTTGTTTTTCCACCCTACCTCATATTCCTTAAACAGTCTTTCGCTAAAATCTTCTTGTCGAAATGCCTTTAAGATTGTCCGTGCTGCTATCTCTGAGCAGAGGAATCCAAAATAGATACCACCGCCAGTAGTAGCCTTAACCTGACCTGCTGCCTCGCCTACTACAACAAGCCTTTCTGCATAACTCTTAGGAATTCCTTTAACTGGAATAGGACTGCATCTTATCTGATTATCACACGCCTCCAATCTATGCTTAATAAGAGGACTCTGGAGAAAGCCTTTTAAATAGGCTGCTGGATCTTTATCTGTGATAAGCCCGATCTTTGCCGTTTTACCATTTGTCGGCACAACCCAGGCAAAAGACCCTGGAGCAATCTCCCTTCCAAAATAAACCTCAATACCCTTGATATCTCTTACCTCTCCATCTGTTTGAACAGCATACAAAAACCTTTCAGGCCTCCTGGGTATAAGAGGAATAAGCTCAAATCCTGTAGCAATTACTCCTACATTTGAGCTAAATTCTTCCCCCGCCCTTTCTGTTTTTGCTTTGAAGGCACTGTCTGTAATACTTATTTCTTTGACCTTTGTTTTTAAATAAAGAGTAGCCCCTTCCTTTACAGCCATCCGGGCAATCTCGCTATCAAAGAGACTTCGATTAACAACATGAGCTATAGTCGAGCCGGTTCTGTATTCAACACAATTGCCAGAAGGCGAAAAAGCCTTAATAGCTTCTATTGACTTAAGTATTGTTTCCGTAGGTAAATCAAAATTTTTAAAGCATTCAGTACTGACAATACCAGCACAGTTAACTCCCTCTCCGACATCTGAGTGTTCTTCGAGTATTGCCACATCCAGGCCTTCCTTAGCCAGTAAATACGCAGTATAACTTCCAATTGGCCCGGCCCCGATTATAATAACATCATGCATAGCTGAGAGATTCATGGAGATTTATTGAGACTGGTTGAGATTTCTCGTTCTATTAATCAAATTGTTCATTTTAAGAGATAACTCATCAATAATCTGAAAAACACCATCCGCTGCTCTATCTTCAATAAAACCTAACTCGTTGGCTAATAATAAGTGACTTTTTAATTCATAAAGAGAACCCCTGGCGTTAAGATAAAACTTTGCTTTATCCATAAAGTGGAACCGACCGAAACCTTCTGAAATATTGGCTGGCACGGATAATGCTGCTCTCTTGACTTGTGAAGTCATCCTGTAAACCTCTTCTCTTGGAAAATGGCTGGTAAGCTCATAAATCTTTAACACCAGCTCTTTTCCAATCTGCCAAACATCAAGATCCTCAAAGCTCCTTATCTTTGCCAATTCCCCAATCTCCCAATCTCTTAGTCTCTTAATCTCACACCTTCCTCTCCCTGCTTTCCCACTTCCCCTTGAAGGTGATCCAGAAAGAAAGTAGTATCAACTTGATATCCAGCCAGAAGGATTGGTTCTTGATATAAAGGATGTCGTAGCGGAGTTTTTGATTAGGCGGAGTATCATATTTTCCATAGACCTGGGCCATCCCTGTAAGGCCTGGCTTAATCAAAAGTCTATGATGGTAATTGTTTATCCTCTGAGCAAACTCCTCCACCAGTTTAGGTCTTTCTGCCCTCGGGCCTACAAAGCTCATCTCTCCTTTTAATATGTTCAATAATTGAGGCAATTCATCCATAGCGGTTGCTCTAAGAATCCTTCCACCCTTTGTTACTCTTGGGTCATTCTCTGATGCCCATACTGCACCAGTATGTTTTTCAGCATCATGTACCATTGAGCGGAACTTTAAGGCCTTAAATACCCTGCCATTTTTTCCTACTCTTTCCTGTGAGTAAAAAATAGGGCCTCTATCTTCAAGCTTTACTGCTAAAGAAGAAAGAAGCCAGAGGGGAGAAGATAGAATTATGCCAAATAATGAAAGGGTCAAATCAAAGGTTCGTTTTAACATCGTTGATAGATCTTAGTTTTTGGCTCATAGTTCATGACTTTTAGCTATGCTAATTTCAGGCTGTCAGCTAAAAGCTACAAACTATGAGATGATGGAGGTTGAATTTATATATGCATAAAGGGCATTTAAAAGACCTACTACAAAGGAACTTGATGAGCCAAGTCCCGTCCCCGCCGGAATATCTGCAAAACTTGGAGTATAATATTTATCAAAAAAGCTTTAACCCTATATTCGCCCGAGTAACCAGTAGCCGCCAATTCCTATCCATTCATGGATACTGAAAGTTGATATAGAAAAGTTAGAATCAGAGGGGGAAAAACTCAATGGATCTAAACTTAGTGAACCTATAGCAAAGTCAGCAGAAGAAGGAATTGTGTTTATACCTGCTTTTTTCATTACCTTCATAGACCGTAGCATATGAAGGGCTGATGTCACCAGAATTATTCGGTGCCTTTCAACTCCAGGGAAGCGACCTTTAAGGATGCGTTTAATCTCAATTCCACTCTCATAAGTATTTCTTGAAGAGTTCTCTATCCAAAACTTTTCTTTAGGAATGCCCATAGATACGGCATAGTTCATTGCAAGTTCAGCCTCCACAGAGACAGGATCAAAGGGATCACCACTGCCACCGCTATAAAGAATGGGTATTTTGCCTTTGAACTCTTTATATAACTCAATCCCGTGCCATAACCTTCTCCAACTGATTCCGCTCAATTCGTGATAAGGACGGTGACCACCCTTCTTATCTATACCGCCAGCAAGAACAACAATTGCCTCTACATTCGCAGTTTCTTCCTCCATCTTTCCAATAGCCATCTTATTTTCAAGATTTTTTGCAAGTAAATAAGCAACCGGTTCGATGGATAGCAAGTAATAAGTTGCTAATGTTAAGAGCAAAAAAGCTTTGCCCAATCTTTGTCTTTTACGGAGAAGGAGAAGGAAACTTGTTGCCATCCCAATGGCAATCAGGGTTGGGGGCAGTAAGAAGGGCTTTATTAACTTCAGCAGTATAAACATAAAACATGTATGACATAAAAAGAAATAAAAACCACCTCACACCTTAGTCCTATATCTTCAACCAATCAAACCAATTAAACCAATCCAACCAATAAAACTATATTTGACACTAGAGCAATTCTGACTTGTGCCATCTGGACATAATTTAACCGTATATTTCGCTCCCCTGAGTGACATTGCGAAACTTAGCCTACACCCCAATAGGTACGACTCACTCAGAGATTACCCTTTTCTTCTGAACAAGCCAATCATACAGTTCTTCCATCTTTTTAATCATTAATTCAAGGGAGAATTTAGGGATAACTCTTTCTCTTGCATTCTCACCTAATTGACAAGCGATAGATGGGTTATTTAGAAGATATACAATTGAATCTGCTAAAGCATCCGGATCATTGTAAGGAACTAACAAACCCGTCACATTATGCTCAATTACTTCAAGGGTACCAACTGCAGGAGTGGCTACAATTGGAAGGGAGCAAATCATTGCTTCTACTATTGAGCGAGGTAACCCTTCCCATAAGGAAGGAAGGGCAAAGATATCAAGAGTATGCAAAATTTCTGGGACATCATCTCTATTACCAAATAACTTTATTCTATGGTCATTATTAATCATACTTCTAATCTCACCTTGTAAAGGACCATCACCAACGAGAGCAAACTGAACATTGGGATACTTATTTAATATCTTCATGGCTGCTAAAGTGAAGATTTGAGGGGCTTTCTGTGGTGCTAAACGTCCTACCATCCCTACCAAAGGAAGTTCTGGGTTAAACCCAAGCTCTCTCTTTTTAGCTTTTTTATCAATGTTAATCTGAAACTTCTCAAGAGCAAAACCATTATAGATAGTTATAAATTTCTCCTTAGGCGCGATCGCAATATTTATTCCTTCTTGTCTATTAATCTCTGAAACTGTAATTAAGATATCTGATAATCGCGCAGATACTTTCTCTAATAAAGCATACAATTGCTTAATAAAGGGATTCATAAACTGGTGAAAGGAAAATCCATGAATAGTATGGATAATGATAGGAGCTTTCGCAACTCTTCCTGCGATTCTTCCCAGAAATCCAGCTTTAGAACTATGGGTGTGGATGATATGATATTTTTCCTTCTTAATAAGCTTAATAAGCTGAAACAACACAATAGCATCGTAATATGGATTAATCCCCCTTCTTAGGTTAGGAATTATGATTAATCTGTCTGCTACTTTAGATGCTCTACTTTCCCACTCTCCTCCAGGAGAACTTCCCAAATGAACCTCATACTTATTTCTATTCAAACCTTCTACAGCCAGTAAAGCGTACTCTTGTGCTCCTCCAACAGAAAGTTCAGTAATCAACGTGAGTATTTTTATGTTTCTTGGCATAAATCCAATTCCCAAAGTTTAGATATTTAATGATGGGATAAAAGGGCAGAAGCATTTTATTTTTTAAGAGCATGATAATTTGATTTCTACTGATGTGAAAATACCAGTAATAATACCATGTTTTTAAATTAAAATTGTTTTCTATTTTTATCCTATAAGATCTATTTAACCTCATCAAAACGTTAATTATCATATCTGTAATTTCTTTATGGTTTGGCAAACCATTTTTCATATGTTCTGTAAATCCACTATATTCGCGACCCGTCCTTTTTAAATAAACCTTGTTTATTAAATAGTCAGCCCTCTCTGAAGAAATGCTACAAGGTATCCCTATCACTGCATACCTTCTAGAACATCTCAAGATTTCATAAAGTACTTCTTCACGATTTTCCGGTGCAATATGTTCTAACATATCCATTGAGATTACGAAATCAAAACTTCTACTAGGAAAGGGCAATTTTTCTGCACTTGCCTTACAACCTTGCAGATACCCCAACTTAATTCCATCGAAATTAAGATCTATCCCAATCACTTTTTTTCTGAGAGAAGACGTTAACCCTACGGAGCCAGATCCTATTTCTAAGATAGAAGATCCACTGTAACCATAACGCTTTATTATTCTACATACCGGTGCATAGCGGATTGCTAAGTCTAGTCTCCAGCATAGAAAACGTTTAATTTCATAATCAAACACTTTTAGATAGTATCTAAATCCTGATTCAAGTTTAACAATAGGGGCTTTTGTCCACCCTAAATAATTCTTCAACAAATTTACCTTACTCATACCAGCTTTCGCTTTAGAACCTTCAAAGCATATATAAAGTCTTTAAAGGTAGCAAATTCCCTAATATTTCTAATAATGAACTTAGGCCGCAAGAAAAACTGTAAATTGCCTATCCTTACAGCTCTTTTAAGTTTTTTCGGACTTAAGTGAGGAAGCTTAATAATCACCTCTTTTTGGACATCCGATGGATAGTAGTCTCCTTTTATAAACCATCCTTCTTCCTTAGCAGTTTTGTAAAGCTCTGTGCCGGGGAAAGGATTACAAATATTATACATAACTTGATTAAAATCAAGCTTTCTAACCATTTTTCTGTTATATCCTATAGTCTTCTTCGTTTCTAAAGGACCACAACCTACTAGTATATTAACTTTTGCTTTAATGCCATATTTTTTTATCAGTTGTACCGCTGGTTCAATTTTAGTAACATCTAAGTCT
>JACROP010000041.1 GCA_016214385.1 Nitrospirota bacterium | reverse complement strand
ATTTGAGAGCAAAGTACTGCCATTATTTAAGCGTCGAAGCAAGGAATTAGGAGAGATGTTACCAGAGCTTTACCTGCATGGGTTAGCCAGTGGTGATTTTGAGTTGGCTGATCTTCCCCCGATTTTACGGACACATAGTTAAGTTAGGCAGCCATAGCCTCCAGCTCAAATGATACCGGCGAACGGTACCCCAGAGCTGAATGCCGCCTCTGACGATTATAGAACATTTCAATATATTCGAAAATACTTTGTGTAGCCTCTGCCCGTGTTTCATACCGATAATCATACACATGCTCTGTCTTTAAGGTATGGAAAAAGCTCTCAGCAACCGCATTGTCGTAACAATTACCCTTTCTGCTCATACTCTGGATAAAACTATAGTCCTTTAGCACATCCCGAAAGTCAAGGCTCGCGTATTGGACACCTCTGTCAGAATGGAATATACATCCTTTACCGGGCTTCCTTCGCCCAATAGCCTGATACAAGGCATTGATAACAAAACCTGACGAGAGTTGATTACTCATTGCCCATCCGATTACCTGTCGGGAATAGAGATCCAGAATCACTACCAGATACATCCAGCCTTCCAGGGTCGGGATATACGTAATATCCGAAGCCCATACCGTATTCGGTTTGTCTGACTCAAAGTTCTGATTCAGGAGATTCTCGGCAACAGGGAGATTATGCCTCGAATTTGTCGTTGCCTTGAACTTCTTTGCTGCCTTGGCAACAATGCCATGCATCTTCATTATACGGGCAACTCTGTTCTTGCCGCATTTTATTCCCTTGCTACGCAGTTCATCGGTAATTCTCGGACTCCCGTATGTCATGCGGCTGTTTTTATGTGATTCTTTTATCTCCATAAGTATCTTCTCATTTTCTTGCTGCCTCTTGCTATGAGGCTGTTTCCTCCATCTGTAATATCCGCTCCTTGATGCTCCAATTACACGGCACATCTTCTGCACCCCATGGCAGGAGCGATGCTGATCCATGAACCAGTATTTCATCTGGGGTGTTTTGAGAAGATGGCCAACGCTTTTTTTAGTATTTCTCTTTCTTCCCTGAGATTGGCATTTTCTTTCTGCAACCTTTTGAATTCCTCATCTTCAGGTCGCAGGTGCCCCTTCCCGGGAAAACTGCCGGATGGATCTTCTTTATATTTCCGCTTCCATGTACGCAGTAGATTCTCATGTATCCCAAGTCCATGAGCTACTTCAACTACTGGTCTCTTCCCCTCGATTACAAGTCGTACCGCTTCTTCCTTGAACTGCCGATCGTACCTCCTGTTAACTTTACTCTCTCGCATTTAACACCTCCAAAAATTGTTAGATTATATCATACCATAACCTAACTCTTCGATGTGTCCACTTTTTTAGGGAAAGATCACACAAGCTTCTTTGGTATTAATGAAATACTAAACAATTATCCTAATCAATCAGAGCTTTTGTCAATAAGAGTGTAAATTCATTTAAGCGGCTTTCCTTTCAAGATACTCTTTTCTGTTTTTAATTATACCATTGACGCATCGTTCACCTGTATAAACACTCTCCAATAACCAATATCCTTTAAGAGTACGAAACCTCTTTTCTGCAACACGAAGAAGCTTCCATATCATTGCTGTTGCATTTTCAACTTTTTTGAACCTCCTGGCAGCATCAGTCCTCAGGCGTATTGAGCTAAAGGGTGATTCTACAACGTTAGTCGTGCGGATATGCACCCAGTGTTCCTTTGGATATGAATAAAAAGCCACCATTCTTCCCCAATCAGCGAGTAATTTCTCACAAGCTTTCTGGTATTCCTTCTTGTAACGATTAATAAATTCATCCCTTAATTTTTCGCACTCCTGAAGTGTCTCTGCATAAGGAATTGCTCCCAGATACCCGGAAGCTTCATTTCTCACTCTTTTGGGCATTGCATCAAGAATATTTGTTATCTTGTGATTCCAACACCTTTGCCCATCTCCTTCAGGATGTATCTCTCCAAGAGCGGACCATATACCAAGATGTCCATCTGCTATAGTAAGCCGTGCAAGGCGAAGACCCCGTTTTTTAAGATCACGCAATATTCCAAGCCATGATTCCTTGCTCTCACGGTATCCACTCTCGCAAGCTAACAAAACCTTCTCACCAGTTGTTAATACTCCTATTACTACTAACAATACTGCCTTCTCCTTCTCCAATCCAGCTTTTACAAAAATACCATCAGCCCACTGATATACTATCTTAACCCCTGTTAAATCCTGGCTCCTCCATTCTTTGGACAATGGAGCCCCTTCTCCTAATAAACCTCGTAATGCCAACTCAAAATCACCACTGGCTAACCCATGCAGGTAAAGCTCTGGTAACATCTCTCCTAATTCCTTGCTTCGACGCTTAAATAATGGCAGTACTTTGCTCTCAAATCCCTCTTGATTGCGTAACCTCGGCCTTCTTACTCTTATAGTGCCATTCATCATCGCAAATCTGCGAAACTTGCCATATCCATTCCTATAGGATTGAACAGTATCAATCCTCACCTCTCTTCTCTCAGATTTGCCTCTGCCTAAAAACTCTGTAACCTCTTCCTCCAAAATCTCCTGAATAAATCCCTGTACCTTAATCCGTACAACCTCTTCCAACTCAGCATAACTAATTCTTGATTTCCAACCTCTTCCTGTTATACATTCCTTCATGGTGGTGTTCCTCCTTTCTTTTCTTGTCTTGTTTCTGTTTATGAAAGGATACACCACCTCTATTTACTTTTTACACTCTTTTTGAGTATAGCTCGCTGAAAAAGCTGAACCAGCTAAGAAGGCTAAAGAAAAAATCCCTACTGTAAAGGGGGAAATAGCTTCTGTTGATACTGCTGCAAATTCTGTAGTAATTAAAGATGCAAAAGGTAAAGAGACTACGGTTGAAGTAGATAAGGAT
>JACROP010000040.1 GCA_016214385.1 Nitrospirota bacterium | reverse complement strand
GAAGCATCGAAAAGAATAAGTCCTATAGGACTTATAAGACCTATTCCTCTCGGTGCTCCGCACCGGCCCGTCCGACTTGCATGTGTTAGGCACGCCGCCAGCGTTCGTTCTGAGCCAGGATCAAACTCTCAAAATGAATATTGACTTTGCAGGCCTACTTTGTAGTTTTCAAAGAACATTCCCCACAGTACCTTAAGGCATTGAGCCACTCTGAGGCTTTCACCAAGTGGGTACCTTGTTAGATGCTTCAGGCATCCTCCTCATGGGAGGCTCGCACACCACATCTAAACTCTGGCTCCCATACTGTAGCTGTTCCCTCAGCTCACTTTAGCCCTAAGGTACCGCAGAGAAAAATAAAGGCTATGCCAAACACCGCATAGCCCTTTTTTACACCGTTTGGCGATTACTGACTACATCTTATTTAGAACTCCTCAACACTCTATATATAGAATAACATTTCTACCCATAGAGTCAAATCCAGATTATTGCGAAAAAATGCCATATTTTAAGCTAATAAGGCCATTTTTCATTGATTTATGACAAAAACCTTTAAATTTCTATTATTATTTGATACAAGTGTAGGTCTTGACATAAGATATCATTATTGCTATCTTATTAGCACTCTAAATTGTCAAGTGCTAAAAGATGACGGAACTTAATGAAAGAAACAGAAAAATACTCTGGGCAATAATTCAAAGCTACATAAATTTACATGAACCCGTAGGCTCACGGCAGGTTACTAAGAAATACTCCTTAGGACTGTCCCCGGCAACTATACGCAACATTATGGCCGATCTGGAAGAACAGGGTTATCTCAGCCAGCCCCATTCTTCTGCCGGGAGGGTTCCGACTGACAAGGGCTACAGAGTTTATGTAAATACATTAATAAAAGAATACGACCCATCTTTTAATAAAGATACGCTTAATGAGTTAACCTGCAAGTTAGAGTGTATAACAAAAGATATAATCAGGCTTATTCGAGAGACATCAAAAACTTTATCTATGCTTTCCCATTACCTCGGGGTAGCAACGTTGCCAAAACCTTCGGAGATGATTTTAAAAAGAATTGAGTTTATCAAGCATAAAAAAGACCAGATTTTGGGGATTCTTATATCGGAAGAAGGTATAGTAAGAGACAGAATATTTAGTGTCAAAGAAAACTTTTCCCAGAAAGATTTAGATAAAATAACTGAATATCTGAACTACGAATTCAAGGGTCTTACTCTTGAGGAAGTAAGTGCTAAAATAATATTACAGATATCCATGGAAAAAACCATCTGTGATAGACTTATATCCAATGCCCTGAAACTGTGTAATGAAGCCATCGCAGTGGCGAATAATGAACTATATATTGACGGCATCTATGAAGCCTTTGACCTGCCGGATTTTGCTAATATGGCACGGATAAAAGAACTTTTCAACGCAATTAAAGATAAACATCTTATAATAAAATTCCTCGACGAGATAATGCGGTTAGATGGTATCCAGGTCTTTATAGGCTCCGAAAATCCATTTGCTGAAATGAAAGACTTAAGTATAGTAGCCTCTACATATAATGATGGCAGACGTACTCTCGGTTCTATCGGAATAATAGGCCCGACCAGGATGAACTATTCAGATGTAATTTCAATTGTTGACCATACCGCTAAAACCCTCACACAGATTTTATCGGCGAAATAAGGAGAAGGCAAAAATGGAGGAAAAAGAGGAAAAAAAGGAAGAACTATCTGGTATATCTGAACCTGAAGTTGAAAAAATAGAGGAAGTAGAGATACTGAGAAAGGACCTCGCAGACTTAAAAAATAAATACGTGAGGCTTTATGCTGATTTTGAGAATTACAGAAAGATGGTAGCAAAGGAAAAAGAGGAGATGTTAAAATATTCTAACGAAGAACTCATAAAAGAGATATTACCTGTGATGGATCACCTTGAGCTGGCCCTCCAGCACTCCTCTCATGAAGCTAATAGGGCACTCGCTGAAGGGGTTGAGCTGACATTGAAAGAGATGCGAGCTACATTAGAGAAATTCGGGTTATCTATCATTTCGGCCCTCGGTAAGCCTTTTGATCCATCAGTGCATCATGCAATGGCCCAAATTGAATCAGAAGAGGCCGAAAACAATACTGTAATCACTGAGTTCCGAAAAGGCTATATGCTCAGGGACAGGGTCTTAAGACCGTCCCTTGTGGGAGTCTCAAAAAAATCGACAGAAGAGATAAAAAATAATATAGAGGAGGAATGATATGGGAAAGGTAATTGGCATTGACCTTGGAACAACCAATTCAGTCGTAGCTGTAATGCAAGCTGGGGAACCAATAGTTATACCTAATCAAGAGGGGACGAGAACTACCCCTTCTGTTGTTGCCTTTACAGAAAAAGGAGAACGACTTGTCGGTCAGATAGCCAAAAGGCAAGCAATCACAAATCCAGAAAATACAATATTCTCTATAAAAAGGCTCATGGTTAGAAATTACGACTCACCACAGGTAAAAGAAGCTATAAGGCGTCTACCCTATAAAATCGTAGCTGCACCAAATGGAGATGCACATGTTGAAGTCAGAGGGAAAGTTTATTCACCGCCAGAAATCTCTGCAATGATACTACAGAAATTAAAACAGGCAGCAGAAGATTATCTTGGAGAGCCTGTCACAGATGCAGTTATAACAGTTCCGGCCTATTTTAATGATAGCCAGCGCCAGGCAACTAAAGACGCTGGAAGGATTGCGGGTCTCAATGTTTTAAGGATCATCAATGAACCAACCGCAGCATCTCTTGCTTACGGGATGGAGAAAAAGAAAGAGGAGAGGATCGCTGTATATGACCTCGGCGGAGGAACTTTTGATATATCCATTCTTGAAATCGGGGAAGGCGTTGTTGAGGTAAAATCAACAAATGGTGATACCTATCTGGGTGGTGATGACTTTGACCTCAGAATAATGGACTGGATGGTCGATGAATTTAAAAAAGATTATGGCATAGATTTGCGCAAAGACAAAATGGCACTACAAAGATTAAAAGAAGCCGCTGAAAAAGCAAAAATAGAATTGTCCTCAGCAATGGAAACAGAAATAAACCTCCCATTTATCACAGCAGATGCCAGCGGGCCAAAACACCTTCTGATGAAAATAACCAGGGCAAAGTTTGAACAGTTAGTAAACGACCTTATACAAAAAACAATCGAGCCGTGTAAGATGGCCTTGGCAGATGCTGCAGTTGCGCCTGAAGGCATCGATGAGATATTGCTCGTGGGAGGTCAGACCAGGACTCCAAAGGTACAGCAGGTTGTTCAGAGCTTTATAGAGAAAGAGCCGAACAAAGGGGTTAACCCTGATGAAGTTGTAGCGGTCGGCGCTGCAATTCAAGCTGGTGTGTTAAAAGGTGAAGTAAAAGAAATCCTCCTTCTTGATGTAACTCCCCTCTCCCTTGGAATAGAAACCCTCGGCGGAATTTTTACAAGACTCATTGAAAGAAACACTACAATACCAACAAAGAAAGGCCAGATATTCTCTACAGCAACGGATAATCAGCCAGCAGTTACCATAAAAGTCTGCCAGGGCGAAAGGGAGATGGCTGCTGATAACAAACTCTTAGGTGTCTTCGAACTTATTGGGATACCTCCTGCTCCGAGGGGAATCCCACAGGTTGAGGTTACTTTTGACATTGATGCAAATGGAATTTTACATGTGTCTGCAAAAGACCTCGGCACAGGAAAAGAACAGTCCATAAGGATAACTGCCTCGAGCGGCCTTACAGAAGAAGAAATTAAAAACATGACAAAAGATGCAGATGCCCATGCTGAGGAAGATAAGAGAAAGCGGCAGCTTGCAGAGGTAAGAAATGAGGCGGATACTTTAATATATACAGTTGAAAAATCCTTACGAGATTACGGAGACAAACTTACACTTCATGAGAAAGAAGCGATTGAGAAGGCCTTA
The DNA here is from genome assembly GCA_016214385.1 of Nitrospirota bacterium. Lineage (NCBI taxonomy): Bacteria > Pseudomonadati > Nitrospirota > Nitrospirota bacterium. Next base: position 17,093 of record JACROP010000040.1, on the reverse strand, counting down.
GAACGTTGTAAAAAAGTAAAAGATACAAGCAGTGATGTAGGAGAGCTTAGAAGCGCTGTTGATGCATTAAGTCAAGCTTCTCATAAATTTGCAGAACATATTTATAAGACTGCTGGTGCAGGTGCCCAGGCAGGTGAAGCATCTACTAAAGAGCAGAAGCCTCAGGAAGAAGCTGTTGAAGCTGAATTTGAAGAGGTAGATAAAGATAAGAGAGAGCAGTGAAAGATTATTACCAGATACTCGGTGTTCAAAGGGATGCCACAGAGGCAGATATTAAAAAAGCCTTCAGGCGTTTGGCCCTCAAATATCATCCGGATAGAAACTCCGGCAATAAGGAGGCCGAAGAGCATTTTAAAGAGATAAACGAAGCTTATGCCTGCCTCAGCGGTACACAAAAGAGAATGAATTACGATAGATTTGGTACTGCCGAAGGAGTGGGGGCAGGCTTTGATGCTTTCACAACAGGTTTTGGCGACATATTTGAAAATATCTTCGGTGATTTCTTTGGACCCTTTGCGAGGAAAAGAGGGCCACGGCCAACAAAAGGCTCAGACCTCCGCTATGACCTCGGAATAAATCTTCACGATGTGGTTTTTGGCACAGAGCGAGTCATTGAAGTCCCCAGATGGGAAACATGTCCAACCTGCAGTGGAAATGGCTCAATGCCTGGAAAAGGCCCTATTTCGTGTTCCACATGCAAGGGATCAGGCCAGATAAGGTTCCAGCAGGGATTTTTCAGTATCTCAAGGACATGCAGCCACTGCCAGGGAACAGGCAGGATAATAACTCACCCCTGTACTGAATGCAAAGGAGAAGGCAAACTCAGAGAATTCAAAACAGTCTCCGTAAAAATACCTCCAGGAGTAGACACAGGGACAAGACTCAAACTCTCAGGAGAAGGAGAAGCAGGAACTTATGGAGGGCCTTACGGAGACCTTTATGTGATAATAAAAGTTGCTCCTCATCCATTTTTTAAAAGAAAAGACAATGATATTATATGCGAGGTTCCCATAACCTTTCCCCAGGCTGCCCTCGGCGCTGAAATAGATGTGCCAACCATGGATGGGAAAGCCACAATAAAAATTCCAGCAGGGACGCCTACTAACAAGACCTTTCACCTGAACGGCAAGGGAATTCCAAGGCTCGGAGGGCACGGCAGAGGAAATCAGATAGTGGCGGTTTATATCGATGTGCCAAAGAAACTCACTCCACAACAGAAAGAGCTCCTGGAAGAATTCGCCAGAATAAGCGGTGATGAAATATCAAAAAGTTTCATGGACAAAATAAAGGACTTTTTTGGTAAAGAAGAAGTAGGTCAACGGTAAAGCCAAAATGACCCAACTTTTCCTCCCACCCGAGGAACTCTCATCAAAACAGGTCAGAATTAAAGATGAGAAGGCCAGATATCTATACTCAGTATTAAGACTAAAACGTGGTGAACTGCTGGGAATCTTTGATGGTCAAGGCCATAAATACATAGCTGAGGTTAGTAGCGCAGGTAAAAAAGAATTCATTGTAGAATTGCTGAGAAGAGATTTGCATGCTACAGAATCCCCTGTTTCACTTGTCCTTGCCCAGGGTCTACCAAAAGCAGACAAAATGGATTTTATCGTTCAGAAGACAACCGAGCTTGGCATAAAAACAATCATCCCCCTTGTAACAGAGCGGTCTCAGGTCAGATACACAGGTAAAATAGAGCGGTGGAGAAAAATCGCCATAGCAGCTTCCCAGCAATCAGGTAGAGAGCGAATCCCTGAAATACATGAGCCCATTACAATTGAGGACTTTCTCAACCTCCAGAACAAACCCGAGATTAGAGTTTCAGGAATCCTTTTATGGGAAGAGGAGACACAGAATAGGATAAAAGACATTCTCCACAGTTTTAAAGGCAGGAAGGAAATCTTAATGCTTATAGGGCCGGAAGGTGGATTTTCTCAGAAAGAAGCCAATATGGCAATAGAGTCAGGCTTCCTATCAGCAACACTGGGACCGAGAATTTTAAGGGCAGAAACCGCAGCCATAGCCGTTATAAGCATTATTCAATGCGAGATGGGCGATATGGGTTAATCTAAAACCTCCTGCACAGATGCGATTTTCTCAACAGGGATCACGATCCATCCACCTGATGACTCAAGATGCATTTCTTCTTCACCAATTTCAATCAATATACCTCTGTATGTAACATCGTCTGCAACAACTTCAACCTCTTTACCGATAAGTTTTTCCATCATCTTTTTCTCCTTTCTGTCCCGGCGGGTCTCCGAGAGTTATTCACTATCTCAGCCCCCAGAAGAAAAATGCACGAAGAATAATAGAGCCATAATAAAACTAATATAAACGTGGTTAAGGACCCGTATATGCTTCCAAGACGGATAACATATTTAACATACCAGGTAAAAAAATGCTTGGCCACCTCCCATAAAACAGTAGTAAAAACAGCTCCGATAAACGCACTTCTAAAGGGGACTTTTATCCGGGGGATAATCATAAAAACTGCTGTAAAGGTTAAAAGCACGAGGATAAAGGGTGCCACATATCTGAGAAATACCCCTGCCTTGTATCCCATTTTTATACCAAAGACCTCTATAGGATATTTTTTAAATAAAAGGGCTACTGTAGTCACACCGAAAGAAGCCAATAAAAAAACAATAACAAGGGTTACAACAATGAAAGAAAATAAAAGAGATAAAACAAAGGGCCTCTTTTTTGAGACCTTGAAAATTATATTCATGGAATTTTCCATTGACGAAAAAAGTTCAAATGATAGCAGTCCATATAATATAAGCGTTACTCCGCTTATCCCTTTAAATATAATTACCTTCCTGAATTCCTCTGTTATCTCATTTGTGACTTTCGGGAACAGATTAATAAGTCCTGCAAGGGCATAGAGATACAGGTCCTGATGTTGCCCGAGAAAATACCCTATCGCCGTAATAACAAGAATGCTTAGTGGGATGATTGCCAATATAAAAAAATATGACAGAGACGCCGCCAGGTTAATACAGCCGTCTTTAAAAAAAGCCGAGATGCTTTTACCTGCTACCTTCACCCAATACATTTTTAACCCTTATTCCTCTGTCTCTGTCTTATGTAAAACTTTATCGGTGTCCCACCGAAAGAATATTTCTCTCTGAACCTGTCCTCTAAAAACCTTATATACTGCTGGCTAACTCCCTCAGGCATATTTGAGAATATCGTAAAGCCGGGCGGCGAGGTTCCAACCTGTGTAATGTAATAAAGCTTAACTCGCTTGCCCTTGTAAATCAGGGGCGGATGTTTTGTAATGACCTCATTTAAAAAGAGGTTAAGCTCATGGGTGTTAATCCTATTTGCCCTCTGAAGTATTATTTCATCTATCATAGGAAAGATTTTTGTAATCCGCTGTCTCTCAGTGGCAGAAATGGTGAGGGCAGGAGCATATCGCATAAACCAGAGCTTTTCTCTGAGTCTTTTAGTTAAAACCTTATAAACCTCGGTTTTCTTTTCCATCATGTCCCACTTATTAAAAAGTATAATTGCACCTTTTCCGGCATCATGGACAAGCCCGGCTATTTTCTGATCCATTTCCACTATCCCTTCCACTGCGTCTAAAATAATAAGGGCGACATCACATCTTTCAATATTTTTCAGGGTTCTTAAAAGCGAATACCTCTCAACGGATTTTACAACTTTCCCTCGCTTCTTTATGCCGGCAGTATCGATGATCAAATACTTCCTGCCATAATAAGTGCAAACAGAGTCAACAGAATCCCTTGTGGTGCCTGGCACAGGGCTTACAATCATTCTCTCCTTTCCGAGAAGGGAATTGACCAGTGTTGATTTACCAACATTTGGCCTGCCAACAATTGCTATTGCCGGATATTTTATCTCCTCAGGCATTCCTTCAGGAATTAACGCCGTGATTTTTTCCATAAGGTCATCAATGCCATACCCTGTCATAGCTGAAATCGGGATTAAATCAATACCCAGAGAATAAAAATCGTGAAGATACTTCTCATTTTTGGGCCCATCAATCTTGTTAACGACATAAAGAATTTTTTTGTTGAATTTTCTTATCGCATTCAGCAATTCTGAATCAGATGGATTAAGCCCACTCTTTCCATCCATGAGCATTATCACAATATCTGCCTCTTCAATAGCCAGAAGAGCCTGCTTTTTCACCTGTTTAATTAATTCATCCTCTGACAGGGAATAAAAACCCCCTGTATCAATAACAATAAAATCCTTATCCTCCCATCGGGCACGACCATAAAGCCTGTCTCTTGTGACGCCAGGTATATCGTCAACGATTGCAACCCTCTTGCCGATAATGCGATTAAACAGGCTAGATTTGCCAACATTTGGCCTGCCAACAATTGCTACTACCGAGTTGCTCACCTTAATCATCCTACCTCAAAAATAAATTCTATCTCTAAGGGGGCATTAAGTGGTAAGACCGATACACCGATTGCTGCCCTCGTATGTTTTCCTTTCTCTCCAAAAATATCAACAAGGAGGTTAGATGCGGCATTGAGAACTCTGGGCTGTTCGGTAAAAGTATTATCTGAGGCCACGTAACCAGTCAACTTCACACACCTCTCAACCCTGTCCAGGTCTCCCAGGGCTGCCTTAACTATAGATAAAGCATTTATTACAATTATTCTCGCAGCATCCTCTGCTTCCTCGATAGAAACCTCAGAAACCACACGGCCTCTATATTTAAGGGTTCCTTCAATAACAGGCAAAAGACCGCTCAGGAAAAGAAGACTGCCTGCCTGAAGTAGTGAGACATAGGAACCAACAGGTTTTGGCACAGAAGGAAGCTCGATACCGAGCATCTTAAGTTTTTCCTCAATAAACATTTAAACACCTCCGACATTAAAACACCGCCAAATTTAAATGATGCTACAATATTATAGCTTTTTATTATAGGTTCTTCTCCAGAAAAATTGCTAAAAAGGGTGTTTGTTGAGAGGCATAAAAAATCCTTGACAATCCAAATTCTATATGTTATTAAAGGCGTTAGCTTGCACTAAAAAACCCCGCTTTTTTCAGAGGAAGGAGGTGAATATTAATGAAGAAAGTTATAGCCCTGATTCTTTCTCTAATCCTCGTTGTGGCTTTTACCTTTACTTTGGGTTGCAAGCCACCAGAGGCTCCAAAGAAAGAGGCTCCTAAGCCACCAGCAGAGGCTCCAAAAGCCCCAGAGGCTCCAAAGGCCCCAGAGGCTCCAAAAGCCCCAGAGGCACCGAAGGCCCCAGAGGCACCGAAGAAAAAGTAGTAAACGGGTTAAAGATTTTAAAGGATGGGGCTGTGCCCCATCCTTGCATTTTTCTTTAAACTTATGGTAACCTTTTAAAGGTTTTCCTCGAAAAGTTTGATTTTTATATAAAAAGAGTGGGATTTCCCACTCTTTTGTTTTTATAATGATGAATATAGAGACTTTGAAAGAAAGATTGAGAGAACTCATATTACCCATAATGGATGCAATGGGCTACGAGTTACAGGATGTAGAACTTCTGGGAAAAGGAGGAAGATTTCTTTTGAGGGTTATTATAGATAAAGATGGAGGGGTGACCCTTAATGATTGCGAAAAAGCAAGCCGCGAGATAGGGGCAATGCTTGATGTGGAGGACCCAATACCATCATCTTATGTCTTAGAGGTATCATCCCCGGGTCTTGACAGGCCCCTCAGGAATCCTGGAGATGAAAGATTATCGAGGCAAGAGAAACGGATGTAGTGCTTCTTCTGCCAAAGGAAAGAATAATCGCTATACCTTACAGGAACATTTCCAGGGCAAGGCTGGAGATAGAGTTTTAGTATGAATCAGGAACTTTTACAGGTAATTGAACAGATAAGCAGGGAAAAGGGGATTTCCAAAGAAGCCCTGATAGAGACCTTAGAGTCTGCACTCCTGTCTGCAGCAAGGAAGAAGTACGGCATAACACCTACTATAGACATAAAAATTGACCCAAAAAACGGCAATATCCGCATAACAGCCCTGAAAAAGGTAGTAGATAAAATCACAAACCCGAAAGAGGAAATTACACTCAGCGAGGCCAGAAAATTAGAACCAGATAAAGGAATTGGAGATGAGGTAGAAACCCCTATAAGCCTCTACGATTTTGGAAGGATTGCAGTCCAGACTGCTAAACAGGTGCTATTTCAGAAAACAAGAGAAGCTGAGAGGGAAATCATTTACAGTGAGTTTAAGGATCGGATCAGGCAGATTGCAAATGGTGTTGTCCTGAGAAAAGAGAAAGGAATTTACTTCATAAGTCTTGGAAGGGCTGAGGCAATGCTTCCACAAAAGGAGACCCTGCCAAATGAAACCCTTAAAAGGGGCGATACAATAAGGGTATACATTGAAGATGTTAAAATTACACCGAAAGGGCCAGCAATACTCCTTTCAAGAACACATCCAAATCTTATTGTAGAGCTTTTTAAAATGGAAGTCCCTGAAATCTATGACGGCCTTGTAGTTATTAAAAACATCGTCAGGGAAGCAGGTGAACGCACAAAGCTAACTGTTTATTCGAAAGACCCCAAGGTAGACCCGGTTGGGGCATGTGTTGGCATGAAAGGGACAAGGGTTCAGTCCATTGTAAGGGAACTAAAAGGCGAGCGGATTGATATTATTCCGTGGACTGACAATCCGAGGGACCTGATAGCAAAGGCACTGAGTCCTGCCACTGTAGAGAAAATCGGGATTAATGAAGAAGAAAAATCTGCCCTTGTTGTGGTCAATGACCAGCAGCTCTCTCTTGCCATAGGCAAGAAGGGGCAAAATGTCAGGCTGGCCATGAAACTTACCGGCTGGGACATAGATATTATCAGCGATTCTGAGTATGATAAGATAAAAATAGAAGAGACAGAGAAGCATCTGGAGGAATCTCTGAAAAGAGAGCAGCGCAAAGAAGAACAGGCCTCCAAAGATGAACAATCCTGAAACTATCAATAAACAAAAAAAATCAAACTTCAAACCTCAAATCTCAGAAGAAACCCCTATTCAATACATAAAAGGAGTCGGGCCCAAAAAGGCACTGCTCCTCGAACGCCTCGGTATAAGAACTCTCGGCGACGCCCTGTATTGCCTTCCATGGAGATACGAAGATAGAAAGAATTTAAAAAAAATCTGCCACCTTAATTACGGTGCCCTTGAGACAGTTGCTGGAGAGGTAGTTGATGTAGAAATCATTACAACGCCGCGGAAAGGATTAAAGATTTTAGAGCTTACCCTCTCAGATGGCACAGGCGTGCTCAAAGGCAAGTGGTTTAACCAGCCATTCATGAAGAGATATTTCAAAATCGGCCAGAAATTAATCCTGAGCGGTGTTGTCAAAGGCAACCCTTACTCAGGTATTGGGTTCGAAATGGAAAACCCTAATTTCGAGGCCCTGGAAAAACCTACTACAGGTGTGGTGGGCGGAGACGACAGATATATACATACATCCAGGATAGTTCCTATTTACCGCGCCACAGAGGGATTTACTACCAGGCAGATCAGAACCTTGATGTTTGATATAACAAATAACTACCTAAACTATATAGAGGATTTCCTTCCTGAAGAAATACGCAACAGAAATAATCTAATAACCCTTAGAGAGGCTATCCTCGAAACACATTTCCCTGAGAGATTTCAGGACATGGATGCATTGAACCGTGGAGTAAGCCCTGCACATATGCGACTTATCTTTGATGAGTTCTTTCTGTTTGAGCTCGGCCTTGCCTTTGAAAAAAATGGTAGAATTGTTGAAAAGGGCATAGCCTTTAAAGGTACCAGCACTCTCATTAATCGGTTTCTCGAAAAACTTCCCTTCAAACTCACCAAAGCGCAGGAAAGGGTTTTTGAAGAATTAAAGGCCGATATGATAAGGCCGATACCGATGAACAGGCTTATACAGGGCGATGTGGGCTGCGGCAAGACAGTAATCGCCCTCATGTCCATGCTTCTGGCCGTAGACAGCGGCTATCAGGCAGCCCTGATGGCTCCCACCGAGATACTTGCAGAACAACACTATATTAACATCCATAAGATGATTGAAGACCTCGGCTGTAGCATTGCCCTGCTAACAGGAAGCAGCAGGATAAAACCAATTGATGATATATCCACAGGCAAAATAAATATTGTTATCGGGACACATGCCCTTATTCAGGAGGGTATAAGTTTTAAAAATTTAGGGCTCGCTATAATTGATGAGCAGCACAGATTTGGTGTGATGCAAAGGGCAGGACTGCGTAAAAAAGGGTTTAGCCCTGATATCATTGTCATGACTGCAACCCCCATTCCAAGGACTCTGGCACTGACCCTTTATGGAGACCTCGATATCTCTATAATTGATGAGCTGCCAGCCGGCAGAATGCCTGTCAGGACAAAGGTCTTTTTCCAGGGACAGAAAGAAAAGATATATGAGATAATGAGGCAAGAGCTTTCAAGGGGAAGACAGATATATATAGTTTATCCGCTAATTGAGGGCTCTGAAAAACTTGACCTCAAATGCGCGGTGGATGGCGCAGAGGCTTTCAAAAAAATATTTAACAGGTTCCGGGTAGGACTAATTCATGGAAGGCTGAAGCGGGAAGAGAGAGAAGAGATTATGGCATCTTTTAAATCAGGGCGGATCGATATCCTTGTCTCAACAACAGTAATAGAGGTGGGTGTTGATGTGTCCAATGCCTCTCTTATGCTCATAGTTCATGCAGAGAGGTTTGGCCTTTCCCAGCTTCACCAGTTAAGAGGGCGGGTGGGAAGAGGACCTTACGAATCTTACTGTCTTCTCATGGCTTATCCGCCTTTTGGAGAGGATGCCAGAAGGAGGCTTAAAATCATGGAGGCCACATCCGATGGTTTCAAATTAGCAGAGGAAGACCTATCAATAAGAGGGCCTGGTGAGTTTTTTGGCACAAAACAATCCGGGATGCCTGATTTAAGAGTCGCCAATATCCTGAGAGATATAAAAGTTCTTGAACAGGCAAGGCGGGAGGCATTTGCCTTCGTTGAAGAAAAGCATAACCTGACGAATTATCCCCTCTTAAAAGAGGCTTTAGAAAAATCCCGAGGCTTCGGGACTGACAGGTTAGACTTAGTAAAGAGCTGAGGAGGGTATATGTGGGAAAAGATAAGAAAAAATTTTAAAGAAGGGCTTGATAGCCTTAAGTGGTTCGCCGCCTTTTTAGCCGAAAGGACAAAGGCTGAGACATCAATGGCAAGGCTCCTTTATGAGAGTAACAAACTTGAAAAAAAGATGGATGAGTTGTACAGAGATGTAGGCAAGAGAGTTTTTGATTTAAGGGAAAAAGGTGAGAAGGTCGAGTTAAAAGACCCTATCATACTTCAGAGTCTTGATGAGATTATAAGATTGAGACAGGAAATAGAGGATTGCAAAAGCAAGTCGCGTGAACTTGGTAAGCCAAATATTTAAGAAGTGCTATGATTGTTGACTATATTCTGATCTTCATAATAGGGGCAATTATAGGCTCTTTTCTTAATGTATGCATATACCGTATCCCCAGAGGGTTGTCTATAATCAGGCCTTCATCCCACTGCCCATCCTGTGGAAAGCCGATAAGGTTTTACGATAACATCCCGATAATAAGTTATTTAATCCTGCGAGGAAAATGCAGGGCATGCAAAGCAAAAATACCTTTTAAGTATCCGCTTGTGGAGCTCCTCAATGCTTCAGGCTATGTTGCCACACTGTGGAAATTTAATCCATTCACATCAATGTTTTTCTCGTGGCCTTCATTGCTTGTCTATTCATGTTTTGTCTCTTCATTGATAATTATTATCTTTGTGGACCTCGAGCATCAAATAATCCCTGACCGAATAACGCTTCCTGGAATTCCGCTTGCATTGCTCTTTGGCTCCACAATCCTTCCTGACCCATTTTTAAGATTTGCCTTCTTAGGGTTCAAATCATCCTTGATAGGGTTTCTCCTCGGCGGCGGCCTTTTTTATCTTGTAGCCCTGCTGAGCAGGGGCGGAATGGGCGGAGGCGATATAAAGATGATGGCGATGGTTGGCGGGCTCCTGGGCTGGAAAGGCGCCCTTTCCACAACCTTTTTCGGAAGCCTCACCGGAGCCATCGTAGGAATCTTTCTCATGATTTTTAAGGGAAAGGGCAGGAAAAGCAAGATACCATTTGGCCCTTTCCTTGCATTTGGTGCAATCCTGAGCCTCTTTTTTGGCCAGGAGATCCTTGATTTGTACAGGGCGATATATGCGCGGTAAAGAAGATTAAAAATTGAATACACCAAACCAGATAACTAACATCATTGGCATATCAATCTTCGTCCTTATAGGGATACTGCTACTGCTTTATATACTTCATTTCGTCCTCAGGGCCAGGAGGAAGGCACTAAAGGATATAAATGCCTTAAAGGAAGCCTCGGATGTTAGCTTTGTGGTTGATACATTCCATGAGCTCGTAGGAAAACTCAAAGAAAAAGAAAAAGAACTCGACAGACTCAGAACCATTGCAGAGGAAAGGGCATTAAGCATGGAGAGTTACAACGAGAACATACTTCAGAGTGTGCCGAGCGGTGTCGTCAGCCTTGATAATTCTTTCAAGATAAAAAGCATAAATTTTTCAGCCGAGAAAATCCTTGCAATAAAGGCAGAGGAGGCAATTGGAAAAGATTACGAGGAGATATTTAATGAGCCAATAACCGGCCTTATAAAAAGCGGTGCCCACATTGCACGAGGTGAATATCCATATATCACAAAAAATGGAAGGCACATCTATCTGGGGATAACAACATCTCCCCTGAAGAACGCAAAACAGGAAGTCATCGGCCGGATACTTATATTCACAGACCTCACCGAAATGAAATCTCTGCAGGCGCAGGTAGAGCTTAAGGAGAGACTCTCGCAGCTCGGAGAGATGTCTGCTGGAATTGCCCATGAGCTGAGGAATCCAATGGGTGTTATAGCAGGATACGCCAAACTTCTCTCTAAACGGAGCGACCCTTCTCAGAAAACAATTGTTAATGAAATCTTAAGAGAGATTGATGGCATGGATAAGATTATCATGGAGCTGCTTGCCTTTGCCCGACCAACAGAACTGAATATAACCGCGATAAACCTGAAGGATTTAATTGAAGATGCAGCATTCTCCACTGTAGGAGGCAACCCTGCTATCAAACTGCGTATAAGTGGAGCCAGCCCTTCGATTACAATCAGGGGTGATGAGGTTCTCCTGAGACAGGCACTGACAAATATTCTAAAGAATGCAGCCGAGGCAATGCCAGATGGAGGAGGGCTTGATATAAAAATCACTTCTGTTGAAGGAAAAGTAGAGATAAGTACCAGGGACACAGGCCCCGGTATTCCAGAAGAAGTCAGGAAGAAGATTTTTCTGCCATTTTATACCACCAAGGAAGATGGCACAGGACTTGGCCTTGCCCTGGTTCAGAAGATTATAGTCTCACATGGTGGAAGCATTGAAGTTGAAAGCTCGGAACGAGTCTCTGACAAGGAAGGCCAGGGGACTACCTTCAGGATAACCCTGCCTGCAAAATAAATCAAAACTGCAAGATTATCGAAGATTCGCTGAGGCGAAAGGAATAAACAATATTAAATCTTCCATAATTTTGATATTTGATTTTTGATTTTGCTTTTACTTGACCCCTTGAGATGAACCTTTAAAAATATACTCCTGCCTATTGACTTAAAGAAGAACGATGATACAATTCATTAAGTCAATTTAGTTTTGACTTTTTACTGTATCTGAAAGAATGGGGAGATGACAGAACTTTTTGGCCAATACCTTTTAAGCAAGGGTCTGATCAGCCATGTAGATATTTTTAAAGCCAGGGTGCTACAAAAGAGAAATAACCGCAGGATAGGTGAACTCGCCAGTGATAAGGGTTGGCTCAGCAACGAGGACGTCGAGAAAATTCTGATCCTCCAGGAAGAGTCTCATGAAAAGTTTGGCGAAATTGCCATCAGGGATAATTATTTAACGCGCAGTCAGGTAGAAGAACTTCTAAAAGAACAGGGAGACCATTACCTTTTTTTCGGAGAGGCTCTGGTAAAACTCGGCGTCATTTCAATGGAAGATATGATAAAAAACCTTAAAGAATATAACAGACTAAAATTGCTCAGGCAGGATATCTGACCCCGCCATCGGCGGGGTTTAGTTAGTTCTTAGCTTTCCTGTCTTTCGGGCCATCTCCTCTCTGCCAAAAGGGCTGAGATGTCTCAGCTCCTTTATCACCTCAGGCATCTTTTTAAGCACCAGGTCAACATCTTCATCTGTATTATAGCGGCTAAGGGACAATCTCACAGAGCCGTGTATTGCTGTAAAAGGTATGCCCATGGCCCGCAGGACGTGCGATGGCTCAAGTGAGCCAGAGGTGCATGCAGAGCCAGAAGAGGCACATATACCGTAACTGTCAAGCCTTAAAAGAATTGCCTCTCCCTCTACATACTCGAAACTCATGTTGGTTGTATTTGGCAGTCTGTGCTCACTATCACCATTGACCATTGCGTTCGGACAGCACGCTAAAAGCCCTTCCTCAAGTCTATCCCTCAATGCCTTTACCCTGCTGTTTTCATCATTCATGTGTTTGGCTGCAAGCTCACATGCCACACCAATGCCTATTATTGATGGGACATTCTCTGTACCTCCCCGTCTTCCTTTCTCCTGATGGCCTCCAATTATAAAAGGAGAGAACCTTATCCCTCTTCTTATAAAAAGTGCTCCGATACCTTTTGGTGCATGTATTTTGTGCCCTGAAAGCGACAGCATGTCAACTGGGAGTTTCCTGACATCCACGGGAATCTTCCCTACAGCCTGAACAGCATCTGTATGAAGAAGTACCCCTTTTGATTTCACAATTCTTGCAATCTCCTCCATTGGAAAAATCACTCCGGTCTCATTATTTGCATACATTATAGATACAATAGCGGTATCTTCGGTTACTGCAGCATCTAACTCTTTAAGGTCCAGTCTGCCGAGCTTATCAACAGGCAGAAATGTTACTCTGTAGCCTTTCCTTGCCATGGCCTTGCAAAAATTTAAAACTGCAGGATGCTCAACCCTTGTGGTAACAATATGTCTTTTCCGTGGATAAGACTCGAGGGCACTCATGATAGCTGTGTTGTCGCTTTCTGTGCCACAGCCTGTAAATACTATTTCCTCTAACTCTGCACCAATGAGCCTTGCTACCTCAGCCCTCGCATCCTCGACCCTCTTATGGAGCTGGCCGCCAAATACATGCATACTCGATGGATTACCATAAAGATTGCTAAAGTATGGAAGCATTGCCTCCACGACCTCATCAGCTACCCTTGTAGATGCATTGTTGTCGAGGTAAATAACTCTCATCCCTGTCCACCTTCGGAAACCACCATGAGATCCTCTGTAACCAGCTCTTTAAGCTTTTTCTCTATGTTCTTTACTGTGACATTTGCCATTACACATTCTGTGCACATGCCCCTCAAAGCTACAATCACCCGATTGCCATCAACATCTATGAGCTCCACATCTCCTCCGTCTGCCTGAAGCCTGGGCCTTATCTCTCTCTCAAGGATTTCCTGTATCAATGCAATCTTTTTGATATTTGTAAGCCTCTCCTTTGGCCTTATTGCCTCCTCTATAATCCTCTCAGCCCATACCTCTTTAAGGATATTTTCGATATCAGGTATACATGAACCGCACCCTCCCCCTGCCTTGGTGTAATTGGTAACCTGTTCAACTGTTGTTAATCTATTTTCTCTTATTACCTTCTTTATCTTCTCATCCGTAACATCAAAACACTTGCAAATAACCTTGCCGCCGATAAGTTCTTCGATCTTAATCCCTTTATAATCAGCAATGGCTACCTCAAGCGCCTCCCTCCCCATTACAGAGCAGTGCATCTTTTCAGGTGGCAGGCCGCCGAGGTATTCGGCAATATCCTGATTTTTAATCTTGATTGCCTCATCGATGGTCTTTCCTTTAATAAGTTCAGTAAGGGCAGACGAGGAGGCTATAGCGCTTGCACATCCAAAGGTCTGAAACTTGGCATCAAGTATCTTCCCTGTCTCTTTGTCAATTTTCAGAGTGAGTTTAAGGGCATCGCCACAGACAATATTACCAACCTCTCCGACAGCGTCAGGGTTTTCGATTTCTCCCACATTCTTTGGATTGAGGAAAAGCTCTTTTAATTTCTCTGTGTATTCCCACATGTTTCATAGATAACATAGGCTAATGACCTTGTCAAGGATTGCGGCTTTATGGTATATATAGAAGGTATTTTTATGCAGGAGGTTTATTATGCCAATATACGAATATGAATGCACAAAATGCGGTGAGCATACAGAGGTTATGCAGAAGATAACCGACCTTCCCCTTTCAAAATGCACCTCATGCGGAGGAGAGGTAAGAAAACTCATTACTCCGACTGCCTTTGTCCTTAAAGGCAGTGGCTGGTATGTAACTGACTATCCATCTGCTGATAGGAAAAAGGCTATGGAAGCCGAGAAAGCACCAAACAAAAAAAAAGAAGAGACCACAAAAACATCCAGCACAAAAAAAGAAGAAACTGCCAAGGTATAGTGATAAAGCCCCATGTCCATATCCCCTATGACAGGTTAGAGAAATATTTTCCTTTTATAAAACAAGAGGGATTAAACCTCGAAATATACTTTGGCTCAAAAGGGCTTGATGATTTAAATAAGGCCGAGATAATCCGCCTGAAAGAACGCCTGGATTACAATCCTGCTATCACAATCCATTCACCATTCATGGACCTCTCACCAGGTGCGGTTGATTCAAAGGTAAGGGCTGTAACCATTGAACGGTTTAATACCATCCTTGATTTTGCAGAGGTATTAAAACCAGAAATAATTGTCTTTCATTCAGGATACGACAAGTGGAAATACGACAGGAGGGTTGATGTATGGCTTGAGGGAAGCCTTATAACATGGAAGTCCCTGAATAAGAGGGCCTCTGAAATGGGAATTAAAATCGCTATTGAAAACATCTTTGAAGATGAGCCCTCAAATTTTAAACTCCTCATGCAGGAAATGAATTCAGAGAATTTCGGTGTGTGCTTTGATACAGGACATTTTAATCTCTTTTCAAAGGTATCGCTCGAAGAATGGCTTTCTGTAATAAAACCATATATTATTGAGCTTCACCTGCATGACAATGATAAAACCTCAGATTCCCATCTTGCCGTAGGAGAAGGTAGTTTTGACTTTAAAAGATTATTCGATGAATTGAAAGGTCTACGACCTGTAGGGCAAAATTTTATATACACAGTAGAAGCGCATACACCAGAAGACACCAGAAAGAGTCTGGAGAGGCTTGAGGCCTATTTTAAATAAATTTAAAGAGCTCCTGCCTGATTCCTCATAGAAAACCCGCTGAGTTCTGGAGAGCCCTCCCCTTTATATTGAATCATAACCTTATGCGATTCTCCCATGCCCTGGGGCAAAAGCAGGCCCTTAATCTTTGCAACCTCAAAAAGATACTCAGGGGAATTTCCGTAAAGTTCAGTTATTATCTTATCTATGCCGAGGGCTATGAGAAATGTCCCCTGGGAGCAATAGCCTGCAGTTTTTAAACCAGGTCGGTACGAGTCGGTACGACTGTCGCAACGACACTCGATTCCGAGTTCCTCTCCCCACTTTTTAAGGGACGAGAAATTAACATGGGCTGTTATATCCTGCTCTCCGATATTTTCATAAGGGTTTTCGTTCAACTTATGTTTGTGGTAACAGAGTAGAGTCCCCCCTACCCTTTCATCACTATAATACTCCCATGCAGGATAACCATAATCCACAGTAAAGATAAAACCTTCTGACAGCGCATCGGTAACAACACTGAGCCAGTCTTTTATCTTAAGGTTTACTTCTGTCCTATGGCCCTTTTTAAGCTCGATGGAGAAATCTCTGAAATAATCAGCAATACTGCTATTGCTCGGTCGCCCTTTTACCTCGATCAAACTATCTCCATTAGCAGAAATATAAATCTCCTCTAATTCATTACCCATTTCAATCAGATGAACAGGAAATGCATCGAGCAGTTCATTGGAAAGAAAACAACCCCTTATCTGTCCAAGATCTTTTAAAGAATTAACCCAGTTTACCTTATCTATGAAATCACCAAGCAACTCCTTCTGTCTTGCCTGCACAACCGGATTAAGTTCAACTATTGTATAAATCAGTGATTTAAAGAATTTCCTTTTTCTTAGATAATCGAGCATGTCCTTGCATAAATACCCTGCCCCTGCCCCCATCTCAACAATATGAAAATCAGAAGGATTTCCCATAAAACTCCACATCTCCTCTATCTGCCTTCCCAGCATTGCGCCAAATATCGGGTGCAGATGCGGGCTCGTGTAAAAGTCCCCTGCCCTTCCTATCCCTCTGGCATCTTTCATGTAATAACCAAGCCCTGGATAATAAAGCGCCATTTCCATAAAGGACTCAAAAGTAATCGGGCCTTCTTTTTTAATTTTCTCAATGATTTTTTGTTTGAGGGGATTCATATTATAGTATACTTTTTACCGCAACAAAAAGGAGGATTTGAAATCGAGTCGTTCCGTCAAAGTATCTCAATTCAGTTTAAAAATCAAGCGGGCTTTTTGCTTCTTTCACGGTTCTGCTCGGGACGCAATGCGTGTAGATCATAGTCGTCCTTACATCGCTGTGGCCAAGTAATTCCTGAATCGTGCGTATATCATAATTGGCCTGCAAGAGGTGGGTGGCAAAACTGTGGCGGAAAGTGTGGGACGTAACGCGTTTAGTGAGCTTCGCCCGCCGGACAGCCTCGTAAAGAGCTTCCTGAACATGCTTTCCATGCAGATGATACCGCCGCCGTTCCTTCGTTCCCTCCACGAAAGTCAACGATTGCTGCGGGAAAAACCATTGCCAGATGAAATCCTTCGCAGCTTTCGGGTATTTCTTTTCGAGTCGACCTTCGAGAAACACGCCCGCGTAGCCCGCCGCAAGATCCTCATCGTGAAGTTTTTTTATTGCCTCAAACTGTGCCGTTAACTCCGGCATGATTGTCTGTGGAATTGGAACGGTCCGGTCTTTACTGCCCTTCCCATGGAGCGTAAGGATTCCGGCGTCGAAATTGAAATTCTTCACCCGCAGTTTCACGAATTCGAATAGACG
>JACROP010000039.1 GCA_016214385.1 Nitrospirota bacterium | reverse complement strand
GATTGCAGTGGATGCAAAGTCTCTTATTAATGTAGTTGATATGCCCTCTCAGGGAAACTTTATTGTTCCATCCACAATAAGCCGCGGCCCTTTGACAATTGCTATATCTACAAGCGGCACAAGCCCTGCTATGGCAAGGGCTATAAGGGGAGAGCTTGAAAAGCTTTACGGCACAGAGTTTTCCAGGCACCTCATCTTCTTAAAAAAGATCCGCACAAGGGCATTGAAGGAGATTAAAGACAAAGAAGCAAGAGCGCAGTTTTTAAAAGACCTTGCATCGGACAGGATATTAAAAAGGCTCCGCAGGGGAGACCTCAGGGCCATAAAAAAAGAAATTATTGCTAAATTAAAATCCTGTTCGATACAGATTCAGCATTTTTAGCTCTATTGAACAGGCCTGAGTTATCTCAGGCCGAGGACTCTGGCTATCTCCTCATGAATTTGCTCTGATGCATCTCTGCTACCAAACATCCCGACCCTTATCCTGATAGATGTAACATTATTGCCTTTGTCTGCAAGCTTTATTATCACCTTTTGCCCATCTTTTCTGATAGCCTCTATGCTCCCCTTGCCAACGTCATTGACGCTGTGTGTCACATTTATGTTGAAATTTTTAAGTGCTGTATTTGTTGCATCCCATGCCGTACTGTAGGCAACGGGGTATTCCCTTATTAAGTCGCCTTCAAGATACAGATAAGTTCCAACTCCAGCTCCAACCCCTGCTCCCACAAGGACCATTGGACAGCCTGATGAAAATACAAAAGCAAAAATTAATACTACCAGTGAAACAACTTTTTTCATGCTACCTCCGAGTTTAAACATATTTAGAAAGGAATACCAGAATTTTAAAAAAATTACAAGGGGGATTTTCCCGTCAAAGCAAAGACATTTTCAACACCTAACCTAAGAGCACCTCAAGCAGCCTATCAAGCTCGTCGAGAGAATAATACTCTATCTCAATCTTTCCACCCTTTTTGCCTTTATGAATGAGCCTCACTTTTGTGCCGAGGTGTTGTATCAACTTTTCCTCGAGAGAGGCAACCTGGGGATCCCTGCGTTTAACGGTCTTGACTGGCCTTTCAAGCCTTTTAGACAGGGCCTCTGCTTCTCTAACGCTCAGGCCCTTTTTGATGATCTTTTTTGCTGCCTCTGTCTGCGCCCTTGCTCCATCCACCTGCAAAAGGGCTTTGGCATGCCCCATGCTTAGAGAGCCTTCTGCAATCCAGTTCTTGACTTCCAGAGGAAGCCTGAGTATTCTCAGGTAATTGGCAACTGTGGCCCTTTCCTTTCCAACTTTCTTTGAGAGGTCATCCTGAGTGAGGTTAAAGTCGCGCATAAGCCGGTTAAAGGCATCCGCAGTCTCAATTGGGTTCAGGTCTTCTCTCTGGATATTCTCAACAAGGGCAAGCTCAAGGGCTTCTGCGCGGGCTGCGTCTTTAACAAGGGCTGGAATTTTCTCAAGCCCTGCGATTCTGGCAGCCCTCAATCTCCTTTCGCCGGCTATGAGCCTGAAGGAGCCGTCATCTGCCCTTCGCACAATTACAGGCTGGAGAATGCCCTTCTCCTTTATTGATGCAGCCAGCTCTTTTAAAGCATCGTCCTTAAAAATCCTCCTCGGCTGATACTCATTAGGGATAATTTTGTCTATTTCAAGCTCTAATACTCCCTCAGTTTTTCCAGGGATAAGAGCTCCAAGCCCTTTACCCAAAGCCATTTTCATTGTCCATCCCTCCTTTGCAAGAAGTATTGTCAAAATTTAACCTTTTATCCTCTTTTTTCATGTAATTTCTGACATTACCTTTGAAAATAGTCCCCTCGAAATCGAGTCTACGATTTACGTCTCTATTATCTCTATATACTTTAGGTCATTTTCATTGTTCATTATCTCCTTTGCAACGGCTAAATAGCTCTGCGCACCCCTTGAACGCACATCATAAAGAATAGCAGGTTTTCCATAACTCGGGGCCTCACCCAGTATCACATTCCTCGGAATTACAGTCTTATATACTTTTTCCCCGAAATGCTTTCTCACCTCTGACTCAACCTGTTGTGAAAGGGTATTTCTTATATCAAACATTGTAAGCAGGATGCCCTCTATTTTAAGGGATGGGTTAAAAGAACCTCTCACAAGGTTAATCGTCCTCATCAAAAGCCCGAGCCCCTCAAGGGCATAGTACTCACACTGGACAGGCACCAGGACTGTGTCTGCCACAACAAGGGCATTCAGGGTCAAAAGGCTCAGTGAAGGCGGGCAATCAATAAAAATATAATCATAGTGACCTCTTATTGGCTCTACTGCATGTCTCAAAATCGCTTCCCTGTCTTTCCTGGCAACAAGTTCAACCTCAGCGCCAATAAGGTCAATGGTTGAAGGCGCAATACTCAGGTGTTTTAGCTTGCTTCCCAGTATTATCTCCTCCATGGCTTTTTTCTGGCTATATATGTCATAGAGGCTGCCATTTAAAGTTTCCCTGTCAATCCCAAGACCACTTGTGGAGTTTCCCTGAGGGTCTGTATCTATAAGAAGAATATGTTTTTCTGCGGCTGCTAAGGAGGCAGCAATATTGATGGCTATGGGGGTTTTTCCAACCCCACCTTTCTGGTTTGCTATAGCGATAACTCTACCCACTGTAATTTTTTACCATAAATTTAAAACTTAAAGCAAAGGAAAAGGGGCAAAATGTTCCACGTGGAACATTCGGTCTTGACACCCCTCGTCAATAGCACTAAAATTTGGCTAAGATGGCCCTTCTTCAAGTTGCCCTTGATTTATTAAGTATAGAGCAGGCGATTAAGGTCGCAGAAGCAGCCGTTGACTATGTGGATATAATTGAGGCAGGCACTCCGCTCATCAAATCCGAAGGCATCAGGGCAGTAGAGGCCCTCAGGGAGAATTTTGAGGAAAAAACGATTTTTGCAGACATGAAGATAATGGATGCAGGCGCATTAGAGGCGAGGATGGCCTTTGAAGCAGGCGCTGATATAGTAAGCATGTGCGCTCAGGCCTCAATAGAAACCATAACAGAGGCTATCGGGGAGACCAGAAGGTGGAATAAAAAGGCAGTGGTTGACCTCATAGGGTGCAGGGACTGGGTTTTGAGGGCAAAGGAATTAAAACATCTGCCAATAGATTGTTTCTGCCTTCATACAAGCCTCGATGAGCAGACTAAAGGCAAAAGGCCGTTTGAACGCCTTGAGGGTTTTGTAAGGGAAATGCATCTGCCGTACTGCATTGCAGGCGGGATAAAACCAGGGGATATCCCGCTTATAATGCCTTTTGGGCCTTCTATCATCATAGTAGGCGGGTATATCACAAAGGCTGAAAGCCCGGGAGATGCTGCAAGGAAGGTAAAAGAGGCAATTGAGAAAAGTAAACAGATTTAACCACATATGATTGCAAATAAAACCACAGCGACACGGTCGATGACTCGTAGAGCAGAGAGGCACTGAGAAAAAACTGAAATATGACACCACGAAGAGCACGAAGAACACTAAGTTCTTTAATTTTTCTTCGTGAACTTCGTGCTCTTTGTGGTTTAAAAAAATCATATCCTTTGTGTCTCTGTGCCTCAGTGGTTATATTATCTGTGAACTCTGTGTCCTCTGTGGTTTAAGTTGTGATAATACTTTGAAAAATCATAGGAGGAAAGGTCGAAGCGACTCTACGCGAAGACTCGCTACGAGATGAACTACTATCCTTTTATTTTAGGAAAGATCAAAGAAGTCACAGACAAAATTTCTGATAAGGATTTTGAGGCGTTTATCGATTTTATTCTCAAATCGCCAAGGATATACATAATCGGCGCAGGCCGTTCTGGCCTTGTTGCACGGGCTTTTGGCATGAGGCTCGTGCACCTGAAGAAAAAGGTCTTTATTGTTGGCGAGACCATAACTCCTGCCATGAGAAAGGGCGATGCCCTGATTGCTGTTTCTGGCTCTGGAAAGACCACATGGGTTGTTGAGACTGCAAAGGCATCAAAAGGGCTTGGCGGAAAGATAGGGGCGATCACATGGGACCCTGAATCTCCACTTGCAAAGCTTGCGGATGTGAGTGTTGTTATAAAGTCAGAAGCCCTGCCCAGAGAGGTAGCAGGCTATACAACAAGAGAGTTGATGGGCATTCCCCTGCCACCCCTCGGCTCTCTCTTTGAAATTTCAACCCTTATCTTCTTTGAAGCCTGCGTGCTCGAATTGATGAGCAAGCTCGGGATTGCTGAAGAGGAGATGAGGAAGATACACGCAAACCTTTAATGATTTGTTACATAATGTTCCACGTGGAACATCCTAACTATATATAAGTTTAAATGGTTCAAAAAGTTCAAAGTAGTTCAAAATTGTCCGCCTATTTTGAACTGCTTTGAACAATTTTAAACAATGTCGAACTATATTATTGTAAAATTGCAATCAAAATAACCTTAAATTAGGAGGTGCGGGATGGCAAAGGCAAGAAAATTAAAGCAAATCAGTTTTTCCATGCCCAATAGGGCTGGATTGCTTTCAGAGGTGACAGCGGCAATCGCAGGTGCAAAGGTCAATATCACCGCCATATGTGCCTACGAGATGGACAATAGCGCATATTTTATGCTGACCACTGACAGCATTGCAAAGGCTAAGAAGGCACTTGCTCCATTGGGAGTCGAGATTAAAGAAGAGGAGGTGGTTGCAGTAGAAATGTCGAACAAGGTCGGCGAATTACAGAAGGTCGCAAAAAGGATTGCTGATGCAGGCATCAACATAAACTATATGTACGGTACAACATCAACTGGTAAGTCTTCAACCGGTGTCTTTAAAACAGCAGATGATAAAAAGGCGATTAAAGTAATCAATAAGTAATAAAAATAATCACACGAGCTTTTGAAGCTCCCCGCAGTCCCGAAGTATCGGGACGGGGAATCTTCGAAATGTAAGGGATTATTATCTTTTATATTAGCTCGCTATGCATTTTCAAAACGATTTGAATCAGTCGGAGATCCGCTGGGGCGGAAAAGAACAGGCGGAATGGATTTGCGTTATTTTCAACAATGTGGAACACAAAAGCTCAAGAGCTGGGATTTATACCCAAGCATAGGTAAGATAAAGAGTCCCTTGGACAGCTTAAATATTAAAAAGGAGATGAAACCTGACGAAATTTGTCAAATTAAGTAGTTATCTGGCTTTTCAGCCAGAGTTGGGATAAACGAAATACTTCGTCTACAATCCCAAAACTGGACAAAAAGCGAAATATTTCGGATATGAACGAGATAAGTGGTCATCGGCTTCTCAAGAAATGCCCTTCGGGCACTTCCGCCAGCCGCTAGCCCGTTATACGAAACCCACCAATAAAGTGATTAATGATGAAAGAAGATTTTGAATCTGCACGACAAAAGTATAAGCCGGAGGTAATTAAACTCCTTCTTATTGCAGAGGCACCGCCAAAGCTTGAATCAAAGCGATTTTTCTTCTTTGAGGATGTCCAAAATGGTGACAGTTTGTTCTTAGAGACCAT
>JACROP010000038.1 GCA_016214385.1 Nitrospirota bacterium | reverse complement strand
TTATCCCATTTTTTAAACCAGGTGATGTCTTCTGCCATATTAGCCCAGAATTTTTCGGGTTCTTCAAAAGATTGTTTATAAAGCCTTTCGTATTCTGACGGATCTTTTATATGCGCCTTTTTCTGAAAATCCCCTGGAGGGGGGAAAATATTGTGCTCTCTTAAAAGTTCGTATGTTGATTTCTTCTCAGACATTTATAAGCCCCATTACAACAATTTTTTCCTGCCCACAATTTTACTACTTTGCTTGCCATGAGTCCAGAATAAATTTCCTATTTTAAGCGGACAGTAATATATTGTGATATAATAGCCTCCGAGTTATCAAATAACAGATTACAAAGGAGGTATTATTACATGGATTGGGGAATGAAAAATCGTTTATCGCAGATAATCAAATCAGATGGTAAATGCTTATTTTTACCTATTGACCATGGATATTTTCTTGGCCCTACATCAAAATTAGAGAAACCAGGGGAGACTATAAAACCCCTTCTTCCATACTGCGATGCCCTTTTTGTTACCAGAGGGGTATTACGTTCATGTGTGGAACCTAACAACAGTGTGCCCATTATTTTAAGGGTATCTGGAGGAACAAGCATTGTGGGAAAAGACCTGGCAAATGAGGGCATCACTACCTCTATAAAAGAGGCAACTAGACTCAATGCCTCTGCTGTTGGTATGTCTATCTTTGTGGGGAGTGATTATGAACATCAGACGCTACTAAATTTATCAAGACTTGTGGATGAGGCTGAAGAGTATGGCATTCCGGTAATGGCGGTTACTGCAGTTGGTAAGGAATTGGAAAAGCGTGATGCCCGTTACCTTGCCTTATGCTGCAGAATTGCTGCTGAACTTGGTGCAAAGGTTGTAAAGACATACTGGTGTGAGAATTTTGAGAAGGTGGTAAATAGTTGCCCTGTCCCTGTTGTTATAGCAGGCGGACCAAAAGTTGACACAGAACTTCAGGCGCTGGAATTTGTTTATGACGGAATGCAGAAGGGTGCCATTGGTGTCAATCTTGGAAGAAACATCTGGCAGAATGAACACCCTGTAGCCATGATCAAGGCTATCCGCGCCGTTATCCATGAAAAGGCAACAGCAAAAGAGGCAAACAAGATATACGAAGGTGAGAAAAAGAAGTAAAGAATATGCGTGTGGCAGTCTACTATAACAACATGGATGTGCGTATAGAGGAAATGCCAACCCCTGTTATTAAAGCGGGGGAGATGGTGGTAAAGGTTATGGCAAGTGGCATCTGTGGTAGTGATGTGATGGAGTGGTATCGAGTAAAAATGGCGCCCATTGTGCTAGGCCATGAGATTTCAGGTGAGGTTGTTGAAATAGGAGGTGGCGTAGAGCAATATAAAAAAGGAGACAGGGTTTTTGTGTCTCACCATGTCCCATGCAATACATGCAGATACTGCCTTAATGGTCATCATACAGCATGTGATACTCTTCATAAGACGAATTTTGATCCTGGTGGATTTTCAGAATACATACGTGTGCCGAAGATAAACGTTGACCGCGGCGTTTTCGTCCTTCCGGACAACGTAACTTTTAGCGAGGGGACATTTATAGAACCGCTGGCGTGTGTTTTAAGGAGTCAGAGGCTTGCAAACATACAGCCCGGGCAGAGCATTCTTATCATGGGAAGCGGCATTTCTGGACTGCTCCATATCCACCTTGCCCGATGCCTCGGTGCAGGGCGTATAATTGCGACAGATATAAACGAATATCGCTTGAATGCAGCAAAAAAGTTTGGGGCTGATACAGTGATAAATGCCAGAGGAGATGTGCCTGCTCTTTTGCTCAGGGCAAATAAGAACAGGCATGCAGACCTTGTGATAATCTGCACAGGGGCCATGCCTGCCATGCTTCAGGCGCTTCGGTCTGTTGACAGGGGAGGAACAGTGTTGTTCTTTGCAGTGCCAGAGCCGGGTGTTAACATCCCTGTCCCTATGAATGACCTCTGGCGCAATGAGATAAAGCTAATAACCTCTTACGGTGCAAGCCCTGCGGACATTCAGATGGCAATAGACCTGATAAGCAATGGAAGGGTGAATGTTAATGAGATGATTACTCACAGATTAAGCCTTTCTGAGGCAGGAGAAGGTTTCAGGCTTGTTGCAAAAGCAGATGAGTCAATTAAAGTCATAATCGAGCCGCACAGATGACACCTCAGTTACCCCGAAGTGTCGGGGCAACGACCTATCTTCTTTTCTCTGCCTCTCCAATCATAGGCACAAAGGCAACCGGGCCCATCTGAGTAACATCAAGCTCACCTTTTTTCTTTGTTGCGAGGGTAAGGGTCTGATAGTACACTGTGCTTCCGAGGGGGATAATTAACCTGCCGCCTTCTTTTAATTGTTTGATTAATGGCGGAGGGATATGGTTTGCCGCTGCAGTTATGATTATTGCATCAAAAGGCGCATATTCTTGCCACCCAAAATAGCCGTCAGCATATTTAACTTTGATATTCTTATACCCGAGTTTTTTCAGTAATTCTTCTGACTTCTCTGCAATGCCCTTTCTTATCTCGATTGTATAGACCTCTTTCACAAGCTCTGCAAGAACCGCTGCCTGATAACCTGAACCTGTGCCTATCTCAAGTACCCTGTCAGTGGGTTTAAGTTTTAATCCCTCTGTCATAAGGGCTACAACATAGGGCTGGGATATGGTCTGGCCTTCTCCTATTGGTAGCGGATAGTCGCCGTATGCTTTTTTCTCAAGGTCTTTTGAGACAAAGAGGTGCCTCTGTATCTTTAGCATGGCATCGAGGACATTTCTGTCCTTTATACCCCTGTGCTCAAGCTGTTCCTTTACCATCTTTTCCCTTCTGGAGGCATGATCATTGCTTTCGGCGGCTGGATTAGCAAGACCAAGAAGGAAAAAACCAACTATGGCAGGTGTAATCTTTTTCACTCGAGCCTCTTGCAAAGCTACTTAAACCACAGAGAAACAGAGGCACCGAGTAGGGGCGGGGTAACCCCGCCCCTACTTCCCATTTCCTATTTCTCATTTCCCAATTTATATCTCTGTGTCTCTGTGCCTGTTCTCTGTGTTGAGACTTTTCAATTCCTCGCGTTTGTATTATTTAAGGTTTCCAGTATTCTACAAACTTACCGTCTTTGGTAATCCACACAACATAAGGTGCAGCAGTGACATCGCCTTTTTTGTCAAATTTTATTTTACCGAGGGCACCACTGAATTCCATTGCATGGAGTTTTTCAATGATAGCTTTTCCATCAGTTGTTCCAGCTTCTTTTATAGCTGTCAGCAGTATATTTGTCGCATCATATGCATAAATAGAATAAGGGCCAAGCTCGCCAAATCTCTGCTGGTATTTTTCTATAAATGCCTTTGCTGTCGGGATATGCTTTGGGTCAGGGCTAAATGTTAAATAAGTGCCTTCAGCAGCCCTGGCACCAGCAATACTTATAAAGTTTGGGTCTATAACACCATCTCCACTCATAAATGGGACTGTTAATCCTATCTCCCTCGATTGCTTTACAAGAAGTCCGGCCTCTGGATATATCCCGCCAAAGAAGATAAGCTCGGGTTTTTTATCTTTAATTGAAGTCAAAACCATTTTGAAATCCTTATCTCCCTGCACAATACCACCATAATAGACGACCCCAACCTTATTGCCGAGAAATCTCTTAAACTCATCGGCAAGACCCTGACCATAAGTTGTCTTGTCATGGATGATGGCAATTTTTTTGAGTCTGAGTTGTCTCAAGACAAAATCTACTGCAACCATGCCCTGCTGGTCATCCCTCCCGCACACCCTGAAAACTCCGATATATCCTCTTTCTGTTAATAATGGATTTGTTGATGCAGGGCTTATCATCGGTATGCCTGACCTGTTATATACATCAGAAGCAGGTATGGAACAACTCGAATTGAAGTGGCCTATAGTACCAACCGCTCCCATAGTAACATGTCTGTTTGCAACGGCAACTGCCTGTTTTGGATCAGCCTGATCATCGCCGATGAGGAAGTCAATTTTTTTCCCTAAAACACCGCCTTTTTCATTCCACTCCTCAATAGCAATGATGACCGCATTTCTGAAATCCATGCCCATCTTTCCCTGTGGTCCAGTCATAGGACCTGCAATGCCTATTTTTATTACATCAGTTTTTTGGGGACACCCTGAGAAAAATGAAAGACTCAGTATCAGCAACAATGGTAGAAAAAATTTATAAAGCTTGGGGTTCATAATTTACCTCCTCTAACTCTCTGTGTCCTCTGTGAACTCTGTGGCTTATTTTTTATTACACTTAAAATCTCTCTCGTTTTTCCTTCAATATCAGGAGTTGAAAAAATACCCGAGGCAAGGGCAACTGCATCAGCACCGGCCTCCATTACAGCTTTAACACTGTCCATGGTAATGCCACCAACTGCAACTATTGGGATATTTATATGTGGCCTTAATCTTCGCAGTGCTTCAAGTCCCTTTGGTGGACCAGCGTCCTTTGTCTTTGTATGAAATATCGGGCCAAAACCAATATAATCTGCCCCATCATCTTCTGCTTTAAGTGCCTCATTAAGGTTGTGGGTTGAGATACCTATAATCTTTTCAGGGCCGAGTATTTTACGTGCTTCTTTAAGGGGCATGTCATCCTGCCCAAGGTGGACACCGTCGGCATCAACTGCAAAGGCAACATCAACATAATCATTTACAATAAACAATACATCATGCATAGCAGTTATTTTTCTCAGGGCTGTTGCCTCTTCATAGATGTCTCTCCTGGACATCAATTTCTCCCTCATCTGGATTATCTTTGCGCCGCCTGCTATTGCACGCTCTGCCATCTCCACATGACTTAGCCCTGATACGATTCTGTCTGTTATCAGGTATAACGCCCTTTTTTTTGTAAATAATTTATCCAAAATTAATCTTACTGCAAAAAAACTTTTTTCGCCACAGAGGACACAGAGCTATAATTTGGAGTGAAGTGTTGGAGTATTGGGAAAAAAAGAATACATCACTCCATTACTCCATTTTTCTCGTGAACTCTGCTTTTATTTATTGTTATACTTATCAAGGAAACTGGTGTTAAAACTGCCGTTTATAAAATCAGGATCATTCAGGACTTTCT